>JAPWUY010000111.1 GCA_028275295.1 Thermodesulfobacteriota bacterium
CGTACATGAGCCCGATCAAAGCGCTGGGTCAACCCAAATCCACCGCCCATAATCCACCACCAAGCCGCATTCTGCCCAAACTTCCCCGAGGGCAACGGACCCCCTGCCAGGTCCTCCTTCATCACCAAATGCGCTTCCTCACTCTTCCCACAATGCTTATAAAACACCCAATCAATGTTCTTCACAATCCCAAATACCTTGTGACGCTGACCCCTCAACTCCACAGTCGGAAATGGAAAACTGCGCTGAATCCCTATCCCAGGCAGCTCCAACTGCCTCAGTGGCTCCCCCGCAGCCAAATACCGATATACCGGCCCCTTCTTGCTGCGCCCAATCTCATTGGGCACGAAACACACCTCCGCCCACTGCCTATCCGTCTCAACATACTGCCCATCCCCCTTGGCCTGGTCTACAATTTAATTGGACACTGGTCACGGGCATAGTCAGGTAGGTCAGCGGAGTCAGAGGGTGTGGGGATGAAGGAGGGAGGAAGGGAGGTGGAAGTAGTGGCTTAAGCTTTAGCCTCTTGTGCGAAGGCCGATCCGAATGGGGGGGGCAGTGAGGTCGCGGAGGGCTCCCCACGCCCCCGAAGGATGGAAGGCATGGGCTTCGCCGAGGCATATCTCCTTTTTGGGCTGCAAGCAACGCACCTACACATCCCGGATAACAACATGCCTGGAAAAAAGCACGGCCCTCCAACGGAGACACGCAGAGCACATCCCTCTAGGGCAAGAGGTGCTAGCTTTCCTACATATGGGACACAGGACTCGGGAGGCGGACCGAGGTCATTCCTTGTGGATATATTCCTTGGCTATTGTCCTTTTGTCGTAGCCTGAAAGGACGTGGAAGACCCTCAGTTTCCTCAGGGTCGATGAGGAAAACTGACCGATGGGGATGTAAATGATCCTGCATCCCATCTTCGCCGCCAGGCTGTGAAGCCAAGCCCTGGGCGGCCTCGAAGCCACGTAAACCACATTGGGCTCCAAGGTATAGTCCAGAGCCGCGACCAGGAGGATTTCGGGCTTCGACTCAAGGATCCTGTAAGCTGGATCCCTCCATATATCCGCCATGCGCCTCGGAGGATAGGTCATGACGAAACCACCATATTCGCACCGGCTTATTCCAGGCCCCACAATATTCTCCCCGAGGGGGGTCGAGTAGAACGCCATATCCGACTCCTGGTCGTGCTCCCCGTGCCAGGTCATGCGATAGGGATACTTCTCGCCTGTCTCATCGGGGTCGAAGATCACCACCACTGCTCCGACCCCCCCTCTGACCTTCCTCAGGTCTCTCACATAGATTCTCCCTTCATGCCAGTTCCTCAGGGTCTCGCGAATGTCTATCCCGTCCAAAAGGGAACTGGTGAAAGGCTCCACACGACTCCTCTCCTCCGAGAGAAGCCTCACCCCCTTCTCCTTCAAGTACGAGCCGAACCTCTCGATGAGTATATCCTCCGGAGGATAGGAGCAAAGGGCATCTCCCCGGAAGGCCTCGGCCCACTCGCCAGGCCTCGACTCCTTTCTTCTCTTTCTCACCGGGAAGGGAACAGCCCTCCTTTTCTTGAAAAGCCTTGGTCTTATCCGCAATCTCCTCACTCCCAACCAGAGATCCTCCCCGGTTATCCTGGTTGTGGGAAGATCTTCGGCAAGCTCCTTCTGCCACGGATAAGTGCACCCAAGCTCCCACAGCTCATACGCGAAGTTCTCGTCAACGCACGCTTTGGCCGAAGCCACCCATTGGAAGAAATCCGGGACCAATCTCCCATCCACGAGGGCGTAGTTCCTCGCAAATCTCATGAGGGTATGAACCTGCCATCGCTCGGGAAGAGACCCATATTTTAGCTTGTATATCCTGCATGTCCTCTGGAGCCACCTCCACATGGCCATCTGCCTGTCCATGGGTACCATGTGGCCCTCTCGGAGAGGTAGGGGCGCCCCGGCCTCCAGGATCTCCTGGAAGTTCATGGCCGCATCCCCAAGCCCCTCCCTTGGAAAGTGGCATCTTCTGGCACACCAGACCAAGGCATCATTCCTCAACTTCGCCTCATCGCGGATCCTCTCCGCTCCTCCGTCAAGGACTCTGAGATTCCCGGCCGGCCTCCCCACCGAGTCGAGAGGCTCCTCTGGAGGCTCAGGGGGAAGACCTTTCCTTCTCAGCTCGAACATGGCATGGAAGATAGGGGGTTCAGAGAGGATCTCTGCCATGGAGTCAGGGTGAAGATGAAAGACCTGGACTGCCTTCCTCTCCCTTCTGTCCATGGGCTCCGCAAGTGGCCCCTTGAGATCGGCCATTATCCTCTGGGCATGTGCCATTCCACAAATGAGGACAACCGGCGAGGCCTCACAGAGAAGTCTCCTCACCCTGAAGGCCATTCCCCTCTCCCTCAGCCTGTCGAGGGGGCTCGCCCTGTCCAAGAGATCGCTTTCCGTGACCTTCCTGAAATATGCCTCATGGCCAATGCGAGCTGCGGCATATGGATCAGGGAGCCTTTCCTGCCACATAAGGGGGGCATCTATATCCACATCCACGCACGAGACCTTGATCCCTTTCTCCAGCGCCCACCTCACCCCCTCAACCAGGGGATCTGCTGGGGCGATGGGGATGTAAAGGGGCTCTCCCCTCGAGGACTCGTAGAGTATGACGCTCACCTTGGGCAGTCTTGCAACCGCTCTCAGAACATATTCCTCAAGGGAGGCTGGGAGCTCGACAGCCACTGCCTTGGGCCTTATTTCCTCGAGGCCGAGACGCACCGCCTCCGCGAACTCAAGCCTCTCGTGGAGAACCGGAAGGATGTAAAGGCCTTCGTCTCTCAAGGCGAACCATTCTCTGCCCATCTTCCCCTCGGCTAACGCTCCTGGGTCCGCCACTGGGCCTTTTCCCGTTCACTTCTCCAGGTAGTGAAATGCCTCTTCGCCGAGAATCATCCTCACTCCCTCCCTCAGGGCCCACCTCATGTCCTTCCTCGAAGATTGCCTGAGGAGTTTCACTGCATAGCGGGCTATGTTTATGCCATCTCTCACCGTATAGCGCTCGTCTGCTTGGTGCGCCCTCTGGAGAAAGTCCACCACGTATCTCAATATTTCTTCCTCGCAAAAAGGGAGATTCTCCCTCAGTATCCTGAGCTCCTCCTCCCTTTCCGGAAAATCCACCAGAATTTGGGGCTGAAGCCTCGAGTGGATGTACTCGGGGAGCTCGTAGGTGCTCGCATCCTCGTTGAGGGTAGCCACGAAACGGAAATCCGGATGGGCCTTTATCTTGAGGCCAGTCACTATGGACTCTATGTATCGCCTATGGTCCAACAAGGGAGCTAGGGATGCCCAGGCCTTCTCGCTCATACGATTGCCCTCATCCAACACGCATACTCCCCCCCTTATCATGGCCGTGACGAGGGGACTTGCCACATACTGGATCTTGGCATCTGGGGATATTACGGGTGTGATGAGAAGATCCTCGGGACGGGTATCCATGGTAGCTTGAAAAATGTATACCTCTTTCCCCAGAAACTTTCCCGCAGCGTAGGCGAGGGTCGTCTTCCCGACCCCTGGTTTGCCCACCAACCTGGGGTTCATGGGGATATCGTCCGGCTCTACGACCATCCATGCCGCAAGAAGCTGCTTCCAGCACTCCTGTTGTCCCACCCATTTCATGGGAAATTCGTCAGGGTGGGAAAGATGCAGTTCCACACCCTCTATGACGATCACATCCTGTTTGGCAGCCAAAAGACCACCTCCTCTTCACCTCATTAGAAGTTCCTAGACCAGAAAAAGGGGCTCAAGCCGCGGAAGGCCTCAACCTGAGCCCCACTAGGGACTCATCCATGAGGGCCCGTGCCCGAGACCCCTCTCCCCAGATCCCGAGGTATTCGGGCCTCCTCTGGACGCCCTATCTTCTTCCTCCCGTATTCTCATCCGTCACCTGCTTCTCCCCTTTGGTCCACCTGCTTTTGCGCTATTCTCGACAATCTAGACCTCTCGGTCTCACGAGCCTCATTTCCCCCAAGGGCCTCAGCTCAAGGCCTGAGTCTATTGACTATGGTCCTCACCCCTTTTACCATCCTCACAGTGTTCTCGATGAGGGGCTTGTCCTTTGGCTCGAGAAGCTTTCCCTCCAGCACAACGACACCGTTTTCTTCGCAACGCACGCTCACAGAACTGGGGCAGGTTATTTCCGGATGCCTTATGAGACTCTCCCTTATGGCTTTGGCCAATCTATAGCGTTGAAGAAGGCCCTTTGCCTCGTCTTTCTTCTCAGACCACGGGATCTGCTTGAATGAATTGAGAAGGATCTTGACCGCTGTCCCCTGGTCCAAAAGGCCAGTGTTAAGAACCAGGTGGTACTGGAGAGGATCAGCCCAATCCACCCCGAAGGCCTGGCGCACGAATTCTCCCCTCTCCTGATCAACCTCCTTGATCCTCCTTCTAGCTTGGGCCTCGCTATCTCCGAACCTCTCCATAACCGCCTTTATCCTCACAGCCAAAGGAGCGTCCACCCTCACATGGAAGGCCGTAGAGAGCTCCCTCAATATGGCCTGGCTTCCCCTTCCAATGATGACCACATTGTCCTTTTCCGCCTCATCGCATATGGCCTCATGGAGAAATGCGAGGAACTCCTTGGGCCTGTCCCTGAAAAGGGTATCGAAGAGGGGAAGACCCTTCTCATCAAGGACCTCCAGCTCGGCCTTGAGATATTTCCTCTCCCTCGCCAGCTTCACGAGCTCATCCCTGTCGAAATACCTGTACCTGAGCCTCTTTGCCAGCTCTTTCCCAATGGCAGCACCACCACTACCCAAGGTCCTCGAGATCGTTATGACCGGCATGGATCACCTCCCCAAGTAGTCTCCCCTCCTTTCAGCCCAAGCTGAGCCCGTAGCCCCCTTTTCCCAGTTGAAACAATTATATACTCAAAGAGCGTTTTTGGCACGCTTCTTTGGGATCGCACAACTTGGGCGAAGCATTATATTATTAGAGGGTCAAAACTGAGATTCGGGAGATGGATCGAGAGTGAGAGGATACGAGACCTTTCCTCACACAGGTGATCTGGCCCTCCTCGTAAGGGGAAGGGACCTCAGGGAGCTCTTTCTCAACGGGGCGATGGGGCTTTTTTCCGTCATAACTGACAGGCGGAGGATAAGAAGGAGACTCAAGAAAGAAGTGGCCCTTTCCGATCAAGCAAGGGAGACCTTGCTTGTCCAGTGGATGGGCGAGCTTCTCTTCCTTTACGATGCGAGAGGGTTGCTCTTCAGGTCATTCAATATAGAGGAGATAACCGAAACCTCGATCAAGGCCTCGGCCCTGGGTGAGCCGTTCGATGAGGGGCGGCACCCCTTGAAGACTCAGGTAAAGGCCGTGACTTACCACGGGATAAAGATAGAGGAGCGAGGAGGGATCTTGAGGGCACTTGTGGTACTCGACATTTAGCCTCGAGGACCCGATTTGGAAGTGTGCCCCTAGGAGAGGACATGAGGGACCCAAGGCCTCGGGATGTGTCCCCTGGAGGTATAGGTGAGCAAGGGATATCCAAGGAGCCTGGGGCTCCAGAGCTGAGGTTTGATTCGGCCTTCACGGATGGGCCCCATTTGGGCTCAACCCCATGAGGAAGGAGGGAAAGAAATGTCTTCGGTGAAGATCGAGAAGGTGGATCAGTGGAGATGGCGCATACCCAAAGAGGGAAAGATGCACACAGAGGGCCTTGTCTTCGCCGATGAGGCCATGATGAACGATATTCAGAAAGATCAAAGCCTGCTTCAGGTTGCCAATGTAGCCACGCTGCCGGGAATTGTTGGACCCTCTATGGCAATGCCGGATATCCACTGGGGCTATGGTTTCGCCATAGGAGGGGTCGCTGCTTTCGATGTGAGCTCTGGCATAGTATCTCCGGGGGGGGTCGGATACGACATAAATTGAGGCGTGCGACTCATGCGCTCAGGTCTGAGCCGCACGGACGTGGAGAAAGTGATACATCAACTGGTGGATGCGCTTTTCAGAAACATCCCTTCCGGGGTGGGATCCCACAGGAAGGACCTGAAGCTGGATCCAAAGGAGCTCTCCCGTGTTCTGGAGAAGGGCGTGAAATGGGCCTTGGAGAGGGGCTATGGCTCGGCTGATGACCTGGAGCATATAGAGGCCAGGGGATGCATACCAGGGGCCGATGCCTCCAAGGTGAGCGACAAGGCCATGGAAAGGGGGAAGGCGCAATTGGGGACAGTGGGCTCCGGCAATCATTTCGTGGAAGTGGGTTACGTGGAGGAGGTCTTCGATGAGGAAGCGGCCAGGGTCCTCGGCCTGGAAAAGGACATGGCCACGGTCCTGGTTCACACTGGTTCCAGGGGGCTCGGTCACCAGGTCTGCGACGATTACATAAAGGTCATGATGAAGGCCTCTAGGGAATATGGCATAGAGCTCCCGGATCCACAGCTTTGCTGTGCGCCAGTGGACTCACCCGAGGGCAGGGATTACCTGGCTG
Organism: Thermodesulfobacteriota bacterium; assembly: GCA_028275295.1. Classification (GTDB taxonomy): domain Bacteria; phylum Desulfobacterota; class Desulfocorpusculales; order Desulfocorpusculum; family Desulfocorpusculum; genus JAPWUY01. The sequence continues at coordinate 6,463 of JAPWUY010000111.1, forward strand.
CAATGGCCGCTGCAGCCAACTTCGCCTTCGTGAACAGGCAGATGA
>JAPWUY010000113.1 GCA_028275295.1 Thermodesulfobacteriota bacterium
TAGCTCAGTTTCCATCGAGGAGGAGGGATCACGCTCGACTTCTTGTAATGGCCAAAGCCACGGGAGAAATATACCACTGCCGCATAAAGGATTTGGATAAGTGGATTCAGAGGGGCGATCTTTTGGTTTTCAACGACACGAAGGTGATCCCAGCTAGGCTTTACGGCACAAGAAAGGACACGGGTGGAAAAGTGGAGATATTGCTCTGCCAGCCCCTTTCGGAGGATGGAGAACCACTGCCACCGATAGCCGAGGCCGGGGCCTTCACCAGGACGAGGTGGTATTGCCTGGTGAGGGCCAGGGGAAAGATTCAGGAAAAGGTGTGCGTGGACCTGGGTCATGGGGCCGAGGGGGTCGTGGAGAGGGAAGGGTGCCACTGGATCCTGGAATTGAAAGGAGTAAAGGATGTCCTCTCCTTTTTGAGACGCAAAGGCCTCGTTCCCCTTCCTCCCTATGTCGCGAGACCTCCCCACGATTGGGACAAAAGAAGATACCAGACAGTATTGGCCCAGAGGGATGGGTCCATAGCTGCCCCGACTGCTGGTCTACACTTCACCAAGGGCCTCCTCAAAAGGCTCCAGGATTCCGGTGTGAGAATCGCCAAGGTGACCCTGCAGGTTGGAGTGGGCACATTTCAGCCAGTTCGCACAGCCCGAGTGGAGGAACACAAAGTGGCACCTGAGTACGTGGAGGTGGGCGAGGAGTGCTGCAGGCTCTGGGCTGAGACCAGAAGACAAGGAAAAAGGGTTGTGGCAGTCGGGACCACTGTTGTTAGGGCCTTGGAGACAGCCGTGTCCACGAATGGGGAGTTGGCTCCGTATGCTGGCTTCACTTCCCTTTCCATATATCCAGGCCACACCTTCAAGGCCATAGATGGATTGCTCACCAACTTCCATCTCCCCAGAACTAGCCTCCTTGCACTGGTGATGGCGTTTGGGGGGAAAGAGAAGGTGAAAAGGGCTTACGCGGAGGCCGTGAGGTGCGGTTACAGGTTTTACAGCTATGGGGACGCCATGCTAATTTTCTGAGGAACTTAAGGGGGTGAGGGAGGGGAGCTTGTCATCGGGGTTCAAGATCTTGAGGAGGGACTTCACTTCCAGGGGCAGGCTGGGAGCGTTCCCTACCATCCACGGGACCTTCAAGACCCCGGTTTTCATGCCGGTTGGGACGCAAGCGACGGTGAAAGCCATGACCCCAGAGGAGCTCGAGGATTTGGGGGTGGAAATAATTCTGTGCAACGCTTACCATTTACATCTTCGGCCGGGTGCTCACGTGATAAAGGAACTGGGTGGCCTGCACGGATTCATGAATTGGAAGGGTCCCATCCTCACGGACAGTGGAGGATTCCAGGTCTTCAGCCTCACTCCCCTGAGGAGGATAACCGAGGAAGGTGTGACCTTCAGGTCCCATGTGGATGGAGAGCTCCTCTTCCTGGATCCAGAGGGTGCTGTGAGGCTTCAGTTCGATTTAGGGGCTGACATAGCCATGTGCCTGGACGAGTGTATCCCTTATGGTGCTCCTCCCCGCTATGTGGAGGAATCCACTATGAGGACCATAAGATGGGCTTCGAGATCCAAGGCTGCAGCCTCCTCCCTCCAGGGGATGGCCTTATTCGGCATAGTACAGGGAGGGACAGACTTGGATCTGAGGCGCAGGAGCGCACAAGCCCTCGTGGACATGGACTTCCACGGATACGCTATAGGAGGCCTGGCAGTGGGGGAGTCCTTGCAGGAGCGTCTCGATATGGTGGAAGCGGCAATGGAGGTCCTTCCCGAAGACAGGCCCAGATATCTGATGGGCATTGGCCTTCCAGAAGACCTCGTGACCTTTGTGGGAATGGGTGGAGACATGTTCGACTGTGTCGTGCCCACAAGGTGCGCGAGGACGGGGCTCCTTTTCACCCACGATGGGAGAGTGGATATAAGGCACTCGGAACATGCCAGATCCAACAAGCCCCTGGACGAGCTATGTGGATGCTATACTTGCAGAAATTACACACGGGCTTACCTGAGGCACCTCCACATGTGCAAGGAAATCCTGGGTGTGAGGCTCAATACCATTCACAACCTCCACTACTACATGGAGCTCATGGCTGAGCTCAGGAAGGCCATAGAGGATAACAGACTGGCCCAATACCAGAGGGACTTTTTCAACAACAGGGACACAGACGGTTGGGACAACACTCAATGGGACAGAAAGGAGGGACAGGATTGATAGATCTAGTTTATGCAATGGCACCAGGAGCAAACCAAGGAGGAGGGCAGCCCTCTCCCTGGTCGACCTTCATAATGCTTGGGGCGATATTCGCGATCTTCTACTTCCTGATGATCAGGCCCCAGCAAAAGAGGCAGAAGCAGCACAGGGAGATGCTGGCAAACCTCAAGAAGGGTGATACGGTGATAACAGGCGGAGGGCTGATTGGCAGGATAACGGCAATGACGGACAATATCCTCACTCTGGAGGTGGCAGACAGGGTGAGGGTGAAGGTGCTACGTTCTGCTGTCTCCAGCGTGTCCCCTCAGCCCCTTCTGGCCGAGACAGAGACCAAAAAGGCGAAAAGATCCAAAGAGGAAGAAGGAGAGAGTGACACCTGAGGATCCTTCCTCGGGCGAGGAGTTTCTCCCTTATTGGGCCTTCTTGCCGAAGGGGCATTTTCGGACCCATGGGGTAGAAGAGAGAAGGAGATGGGAGCTCCAAGAGGAGCTCGAGGAAATCTTATAGGGAGCTAGAAAAGGAGATGAAACTGGACCTCAAATGGAGGATGGCAGCGATTGTTTTGGTTCTGGTCCTTTGTATCTTCTTTGTGATGCCATCTTTGGTGGATGACCTTCCAACTTTTTGGAAGAAAAACGCGAGGAAGATATCCCTCGGGCTGGATCTCAGAGGTGGTGCCCACTTGCTCCTCCAAGTGAAGGCGGAGGAGGCTGTGAAGAATTCCGTCGTCCTCACAGCTGGGGATCTAAAGGACATACTCCTCAAGGAGAAGATCCGCTTTGCCCGAATTGAGCCCAAGGAGCGAACCTTGGAGGTAGTCCTCCTCAAGGCCGAACAAGAAGGGGACTTGCTCAACATAGTGTCTCGTCAATATCCGGGTTTCAGGAAGTTGTCTTCACTCCCGGAAGACGGAAGGCTGAAGATCACCTTCGAGCTTTCCGAGGAAGAGGCCAAGAGGATTCGAGAGAATGCGGTCAGACAGGCCGTGGAGACCATAAGAAACCGTCTAGACCCTGAGGGAGTGAAGGAACACGACATCGTGGCTCAGGGCGAGGAGAGGATCCTGGTACAGCTTCCAGGGGTCGAGGACGTGGAGCATGCGAAGGAGATGATAAAGAGGGTGGCCCTCCTCGAGTTCAAGATAGTGGATAGGGAGCATTCCCTGGAGGAGGCGCTGAGGGGAAATGTCCCTCCGGACTCGGAGATCCTCTACACTTCAAAGGTGGATCCCAGAACGGGCAGGAGAATGAGGGGCGATCCCATCCTGGTCAAGAAGCAAACCTTGCTCACAGGAGACATGCTGGATCAGGCGAGGGTGGAGTTCGAATACAACATGCCTCGTGTCGCCATAAGTTTCGATTCCAAGGGCTCCAAGATCTTCGACCAGATAGCCGAGGCCAATGTGGGGAAGGAGCTGGCCATCATCCTGGACAACACGGTTTATTCCCATCCAGTGATAAAGCAGAGGCATTACGGGGGTAGGGCAGTCATCGAGGGGAATTTCACTCCCGAGGAGGCCAGAGACCTGGTGGTCATCCTCAAGGCTGGTAGCCTTCCAGCCCCCGTGGAGGTGGAGGAGGAGAGGACCGTGGGGCCCTCCCTTGGCCGAGACAGCATCCAGGCAGGGATAGTGGCCGGGCTGGTGGGGTCGTTGGCGGTGGTGATATTCATGGTGATATATTATGGCACTGCCGGATTCATAGCTGATCTGGCCCTTGCCCTCAATGTCCTGATAATTATGGCTGCCATGGCCGCCCTGAGGGCAACCCTCACCCTGCCTGGCATCGCTGGGATAATCCTTGGGGTGGGCATGGCAGTGGATGCCAACGTTCTCATATTCGAGAGAATCAGGGAGGAGCTCAGAGCTGGCAAGCCCTTCAGACAGGCAGTGGACGCCGGATTCTCCAGGGCCTTTTCAGCGATCTTCGACTCCAATTTGACCACCCTGATCGCAGCCGCTTTGCTCTTCCAGTTCGGAACAGGCCCCCTGAGGGGTTTTGCGGTCACTCTGTGCATTGGCCTTGTGGCCAACCTCTTCACTGCAGTGTGGGTCACGAGGACGATCATGGATTACCTCATCTCCCAGAGAAGGGTCGTGGGGGTGGGAACATCCTTGGCGAGTGGATAGGAGTTGGACATGGAGCTCATAAGACAGGACCTCAACATAGATTTTCTCAAGAGAAGAAGGCTATTCATGGGCCTTTCGGCCCTGCTCATTGCCATAGGCATAGTGTCCCTGGTGATCAAGGGCGGACCCGACTTCGGAATAGATTTCGCAGGCGGCCTTCTCATAGAACTCAGGACCAAGGAGCCCGCCTCCACAGGGGAGGTACGGAGGATCCTCTCCGAGAAGGGATTCAAGGGTGCTATCGTCCAAAATGCTTGGGAACTTGGAAAGGCGAGCGGGCATGACTTCTTGGTGAGGATGGATCTGGGGGAGGGAAAGCCCGAGGATCTCTCCCAGGGAGCGAGAAGGGCCTTGGAGGATGGTTTTGGAAAGGACAAGATCGAGATAAGGAGAGTGGAGCTTGTGGGGCCCAAGGTGGGCAAGGAGCTCCAGAGAAAGGGGACTTGGGCAGTGGCCCTGGCCCTTGTAGCGATCCTCATCTACCTCGCTTGGAGATTCGAGTTCAAATATTCCCTTGGAGCTGTAGTCGCCCTGTTTCACGATGTGCTCATAACCTTAGGAGCGTTTTCCATAACGAATACGGAGATAGACCTGCCCATAGTTGCGGCCTTTCTCACCATTGTCGGTTATTCTGTCAATGACACCATAGTCATATTCGACAGGGTAAGGGAGAACCTGAAAAAATACAGGAGGATGCCCCTTGCGGATCTCATGAACAAGAGCATAAACGAGACCCTGAGCAGGACGATTCTCACAGCAGGCACTGTGTTCGTGACGGACCTGGCTCTCTTTCTTTTCGGCGGTGGGGTGATACACAATTTTGCATTCGCCCTTCTTGTGGGAATAGTTGCTGGGACCTATTCCACGGTTTTCATAGCAAGCCCTGTTGCCCTCTTCTGGGAGGAGAAGTTTGGAAAAAAGAAGCTTGTGCCCGCAAGGCCTTGATCGGAAGATGAATGGTCAAGCTTTTGGGAAGAAAATGGATGGGGCAAAGGAGGAACCATAGCCCAGTCTCCGGCAAAAGGCCCCTTTAGAGGATCGTCCTTCCAGAGCCAAAAAACCCACGACTTTGGAGGCTGAATCCAAAGCCCCGGGGGCAATTGTCGACACATCCCTACTCAATTGGAGGCCCAATCTGAGACAAAGTATCGAAGTTTTCTCTCCCAAGGGTCATTATGTCCAAAAATCCCGTGAGGGTGGCCCCAAGAGCGCGTTCTTCAGTAAGAAGCATTCGCAGCATTACGAGAGTTTGGCACATCTTTCTCTTGACACCTGGGGATGTGTGTGCTAATCGAATGGACATCGAAACGGAGGGAAATTTTTCTGGGGCGTGAATCTCTTGAGAGAGGGGATACGGTGAGAGGACGAGGGCGGATCCCCGAAGATCACCGGGTCGCCCAGAGAAGAAGGGGGTGTCATGGCTCGCAAAGTACTTCTGGCCGACGATAGCGTGGCCGTCCAGAGGGCCGTCGAAGCAACCCTCGAGCCCAAGGACTTCGAGGTCCTTTCGGTCTCAAGGGGATCTGATGTGATCCCAGAAGCCAAGAAGATCCACCCAGATGTGATCTTAGTGGACGGGGATCTCACGGATTTGGATGGTTACGAGGTATGCAAGAGGGTGAAGGAGGACCCAGAGCTCATGCACATCCCCGTAATTGTGATGGCCTCTCAGGAAGACCCGGAGAGAGCCAGGGCAGTGGGGGCGGAAGGGGAGATAGCGAAGCCCTTCAGGGGTGAAGATCTTCTGGAGCAGGTGATGGCCGTTGTGGACCTGACCCTCGAGCCAACGGTCAAGATAGATACCTCGGAGATAGAGGAATTCGATCTGGGGGAAGAGCCTGTTGAGGAGGAATTGGAATTGGGCGAGTTGGAGCTGGATGAGGGGGTGCTGGAGCTCACCGAGGAGATGGAGGGATTACAAGACACTGGAGAGGCTGTGCTAGAGGGGCTCGAGGAGTTCGAGCTTGAGAAGCCCGAAGAAGAGAAGCCTCCCAGAAGAAGCGTCAAGACAGAGGAGCTCGAGGAGATCTCCTTCGAGGAGGAGATAGACGAGTTGGATCTCGGGGAGCTCGAGCTCGAGGGGGCAGAAGGCGTGGGGGCCCTTGAGGAGGATCTAGA
>JAPWUY010000112.1 GCA_028275295.1 Thermodesulfobacteriota bacterium
ATGCCCCCTCGAGCTCTATGCCAATTGAGAAGTCATTGCAGTTGGTCCTTCCCAGGAATTCGCTCATGCCAGCGTGCCAAGCAGTATCGCGAGGGTCCACAAACTGGTGAATCTGGCCTGTTCTCTCGACAAAGAAGTGACATGAGACCTTGAGACCTTCTAGCTCGCGGAAACTCGGGTGGGCTTGTGGATCCAATCTTCCCATGAAGAGATCCATCACATAACCTGTGCCGAATTGTCCCTGAGGAAGACTTATGGCATGGATCACGACCAACTCCACCTGTGATCTCCTCCCAGGGGTGAAGTGGGGACTATTCCACCTTCTCACCCAAGGAGGCAACTCTAAGCTCCTGGGAAGTCCCGAGGTCCCTCTTTCCATCGTGACCCGTCCCCCACGATCCGCACTGGGAAAGAGACAGAGATGAAGTATACCACATGGCCCCATCTCCGAACCAACCCGCGCCAGACCCCAAGTTGGGGACTCTTCCCTCTCGAGGACCGTTTGGGAGCAATCTAGCGCAGTGGGCCAGAGCTCGTCCCAATCCCTTTCGCCCGTAAAATCAGAGCCTTTGCAAACAGGCCAGCAAAAAGGCCTTGGCTTCAGGGAGCAAGTGGAGTAACTTGTTTGGCTAGGGGTTTCAAGGCCTTGGATATGGCCTCAGAGAGGCCTTCTTTTGGGGGTGAGAGAGGGTGCTTAGAAAACCTTGGGTCTTGGGTCTTGTGGGCTTCCTTCTTTTCTTTTCCTTTGGGGAGAGGTCGCCATATGGGTCAGAGCTCAGGAGGAGTCCCATTGTGAAGGCTGTGGAGAGGGCGACCCCCGCTGTTGTCAATGTGAGCACAGAGCAGGAAGTGCGAAGGCCCTCCGGGATGTTTCCGGGTTTTCCGGGCGATTCCTTCTTCGAGGACTTCTTCAAGGACTTTCTTTTTCCATTTCCCAAGGCACCTTCTCGCAGGAGCTTGGGGTCCGGAGTAATAGTGGACCCCAAGGGCCTCATCCTGACCAACGAGCACGTGATCCAGGGAGCGAGTTCCATAAAGGTGACCCTTAGCGATCAGAGGGAATTCGAGGCCAAGGTAGTCGGAGCAGATCCTCCTTCGGATTTGGCGGTCCTCAAGATAGATGCACGGGAACCCTTGCCCGTAATTCCCATGGGGAGATCGAGCGACCTCATGATAGGAGAGACTGTAATAGCAATAGGGAATCCATTTGGCCTCTCCCACACCGTCACAACTGGGGTCATAAGCGCCCTCAATCGTTCCATAAGGACAGAGTCGAGAATTTACAGGGACTTCATCCAGACCGATGCTGCTATAAATCCGGGCAACAGTGGTGGGCCCCTTCTCAACATAGACGGAGAGCTCATAGGGATAAACACTGCCATCTATCAGAAGGCTCAAGGGGTCGGATTCGCTATCCCCATTGACAGGGCGAGGATGATAATGAAGGAGCTCATAGAGCATGGGGAAGTGCATCCGGCTTGGATAGGTGTGGAGGTGCAGAGTCTGGACGACACCCTGGCCCGTTCCCTAGGCCTTTCTGGAAGGAAAGGGGTCATAGTGACCCAAGTGAGCCCCAAAGGCCCCGCTGAGAGGGCGGGCCTGAGAAGGGGTGATCTCATTCTTAACGTGGGGAAGGAGAGGGTCACTAATAGGCAAGAGTTCATGGATGCCATATCCTCCTACACTGGGGGTACCCCCATCGAGCTCAGGATAATGAGGGATGGGAAGGAGAAGGAGCTCAAGGTGATTGCCGAGGCCTTGGGCCCGAGGGAGGCAGCGCTCAGGGCAGAGGACCTCTTGGGCATAAAGGTGGAAGAGGCCCCATTGGCAAGGGGTAGGGAGAAAAAGGTCCAAGGGGTGAGGGTGAAGAGCGTGGAGCCCAACAGCACGGCCCACAAGGTGGGGATAAGACAGGGAGATCTCATAAGGCAAGTGGATGGGACAGAGATCAAATCCATGGAGGACTATCAAGGAGCCATGGCGAGGGCCCTCCGGAGAGATAGCGTCACGCTCCTTATCCAGAGGGGGAGCTACGGTTACTACCTCACTGTGGATCTGGGAGGAGGGAGTTGATAGGAGGGATTGTAAAGGGATACCTGGAGAGGACAGTTGGCCCATTTTACAGGTTCCTGGCCAACTGTGGCATTTCTCCCAACCTCCTCACCTTCACTGGGCTGGGCATAAGTCTCGTGGCCTCTGGACTCCTCTGGGCAGGCAAGTTCAGGGTCGCTGGCCTGGTCATGTTGGTGGGAGGGTTTTTCGACATGATGGATGGAGGTGTTGCCAGGGCCAGGGGAGGAGGAAACTCCTTCGGTGCGTTTCTCGATTCCCTAGTGGACAGGTATTCGGATCTATTTCTCCTCACGGGATTGATCCTTTTCTTTGCTGGTCAGGGGAAATTGGGATTCGTGGCCTTGGGATGTCTTGCCATGGTCGGGACCGCCTTGGTCCCCTATGCCAGGGCCAGAGCAGAATGCTTCATCCCCTCTTGCACAGTGGGATGGATGGAGAGGCCGGAGAGGATCCTTCTCATGGCGGCAGGAGCTCTTTTGGAGATGGTGGAGCTGGCACTGGCGATCTTGGCAATTCTGGCCCACTTCACTGTCTTACAGAGGATCCACTTCTGCTGGCAGAGACTTCCTGGAGGCAAGAGCCCTGGAGAAGGAGAAGAGGGGCAAGACGGGAAAAAGCCCAAGGAAGAGGAGATAGGAGCTGAGGGGGAGAGGTCGAATTGAAGGAATGGCCAGATTTTTTGAAGAAGAAGGAGATACTCTTCTCTCCCAAGACCACAAGAGAAGAGGCAATTGCATGGGGAGATCGCTACTTCGAGGCCCAAAGGCTCCACGACGCAGCTGCCTTCTATAGAAGGGCGCAGCACGAGGAGGGAATGGCCAAGATAAGAGAAATTGCCATAGAGACCGGAGACCTGCAACTCTTCGAGGAGACCCTCCTCGAAGGGGAGAGGGAGGAGGTGACCGAGGAGTTGAGAAGGCTCGTGAGAAGGGCCGAGGAGCTCGGCAGATGGAGCGATGCCAGGAGGGCTTACGAGAGATTAGGGGACGAGGTGGGGAAGAAAAGGGCATGGGAGGCCCTCTCGAGGCTTCTTGCTGGTGAGACCCACCGAGGACCTGGTGGACAATCCCAACCCCAGACCTTATAGTCTAAAAAGACAGGGCCACGGAGGAAGGCTATGGTCGAGGAGAAGGAGGGTCCGGGTTTCAAGATAAGGGATCGGAGGGTATTTGCCAGGGATGGGGAGCCCCAGGAAACTCCCCCCCAGAGAGATGAAACCTCCCACACCCGAGAAAGGGTCTCCCAAGAGGCCAGAATGGAGGAGGATCGCCAACGGGAAAGGCTGAGGGAGATTCCCCTTCCTAAGCCAACCTTCTCTGGGTTTCTCACCTCTTTTTTCCTTCCACAGGTTTTGACTTTCCTGGGGGAGATACCCCATCCCGAAACCCAAAAGAAGGAGAAAAACCTACCCATGGCCAAGTATCTCATAGATGTCCTGGGGATAATCCAGGAAAAGACAAAGGGGAACCTGACCCCGGAGGAGAAAAACCATCTGGACAATCTTCTCGCGGACTTGAGACTGCTCTATGTAAAGGCAGTGAATTTGTGAGGCCTTGGAGGGGTGGGAAAGGAGGGCTAATTCATGCCGCTTGATAGGGAAAAGAGGAAAATGGGTCTGGTAGCTGGAGTTTGCTTTTTTGTCGCATTGGCCACTTTTGGACCTCCCCAATTCGTTTGGGCAAAAGCCTTTTGGAAGGAGTCCGAGGCTGGAGCATCCCCAAGGGGGGCTGTGGCGGGACTGCCATCATTGGCTGACTTGGTTGACGAGCTCAAGAAGACGGTCGTCAACATACAGGTCGTGAAGAAGATCCAGACAGGTCCCATCCCCTTTTTCAAGAGTCCTTTCGGAGAGAGGGATCCCTTCAGGGAATTCTTCGAGAGGTTCTTCGGGGATCAGCTTCCCAAGGAGTTCGAGCAAAAGGGCTTGGGGTCAGGAGTCATAATAAGCCGCGACGGTTACATCCTCACCAATAACCACGTGGTGGAAGGGGCGGATGAGATCATAGTGAAGCTCTCCGAGAAAGAGCAATATCGAGGCAAGGTGGTGGGTGCGGATCCCACGACAGACCTCGCCTTGCTGAAAGTGGAGGCTGAAAAGGACCTCCCAGCAGCGGTCCTCGGCGACTCGGACAAGCTGAGGGTTGGAGAGTGGGTGATAGCCATAGGGAATCCCTTTGGTCTCGAGCATACAGTGACAGCGGGGATTGTCTCGGCCAAGGGAAGGGTCATAGGATCTGGCCCTTACGACGACTTCATCCAGACAGATGCATCCATAAACCCCGGGAACTCAGGGGGCCCCCTTTTCAATCTCCAGGGTGAAGTAGTGGGTATCAACACCGCCATAGTGGCTACGGGGCAGGGAATAGGCTTCGCAATTCCCATAAACATGGCCAAGGAGGAGTTGGTTCAGCTCAAGGAAAAGGGGAAGGTGACCAGAGGATGGCTGGGGGTCCAGATACAGCAATGGGAGCCGGGGATGGCTGAAAAGTTCGGCCTCAAGGAAGAGAGGGGGGCACTGGTTGGGGCCGTGATCCCCGGAGAGCCAGCGGACAAGGCGGGGATCCAGAAGGGAGATGTGATCCTGGAGGTGGAGGGCCACAAGATAAAGGACACCAAAGACCTTCTCAACACCGTAGCGAGGCTCCAACCAGGCCAGAAGGTGAAGGTGGTGGTTTGGAGGGACGGTAGAGAAAAGGTCTTCGTGGTGGAGCTTGGGGAAAGGCCGGCAGAGGGCGAGGTGAGCTTGGAAACTCCTCCAGGGAAGGAAGACAAGATAGGTCTCACGGTTCAGGATGTGACCCCGGAGATAGCGGATCGACTGGGATTGGAAAGGCCCGAAGGGGTCCTCATCTCCAGCGTGAAACCTGGAAGCCCAGCGGCCAAAGCGGGTCTCCAGAAAGGTGACGTTATACACGAGATAGAGCATCAACCAGTGAAGTCCGTGAGGGACTATAGGAGAATACTCTCCAAGACTGGCAAAGACAGTGTTCTCATGTGGATCCAGAGGGGCAAAAGCAGAAAGTACATAGTTGTGAGACTCAAGGACTGAGGGGCCCTGTCCCCTGAGATATACACGGTGAATGCCCGTCTCAGTTGAATGGTCGGGGCCGAGGCCATAGAGGAAGACAATGGATCCCGTGAGGCGAGGCCAGTTTCTCACAAGGCGAGCGCCGAGGGCCATCTGAGATAACGCGACAAGGGACCATTCTGGCTGCGAGGAGGTTCAGGGCAGAGGGAAGGCGAGCCTCCCTGGGAAGCTTTCCCAAAAGCCATTGCCAATAGGCGACGCGAGAACGAGTGGGATGAATTTAGGAGGAGAAGTGATCCTCTCTTCCGTAGTCGTGAAGTGCCCGGCCAAGGTGAACCTCCACCTCAGGGTCCTGGGCAAAAGACCCGATGGGTACCACGACATAGTGAGTCTCCTTGTTCCCGTGGATACGTGGGACTCGGTGGAGGTGTCCCTCAAGGAGGGGGAGACAGAGCTCCTCTGCGACGACCCCCTTTTGCCCACAGATGATGGAAACCTGGCTTACAAGGCTGCCAAACTTTACTTGGATGAAGTGGGCTTCGATGGTGGGGCTCGCATCCATCTGCGAAAGGCTATCCCGGTTGGGGCTGGACTGGGAGGAGGAAGCAGCGATGCTGCGGGGGTGCTTCTCGCTTTGAATCTCCTTCTCGAGGGAAAGGCAAGCGGGGAAGAGCTCCTCCTTTGGGGTGGAAGGCTCGGGGCGGATGTGCCCTTTTTCCTCATGGATGGTCCGTGTATAGCTAGGGGCATTGGGGAGATTCTCGAGCCTGTTGACATACATGTGCCCCTCCACATGGTCTTGTGGTATCCGGGGTGGCAGGTCTCCACTAAGTGGGCGTACGAGAATTTCCGAGGGGGATTGACAAGGAGGGAGAAAAATTTTAAGATTCCGCGAATTATTGAGCACTGGGAAGAGATCCTAGCGCTTCTCCACAACGATCTAGAGAGCGTCACACAGAGTGTGCACCCTTGGGTTGCCATGGCCAAGGAGAGGCTTCTGGAATTGGGGGCCAAGGGGACCCTCATGTCGGGAAGCGGCCCAACGGTCTTTGGAGTCTTCGACTCCCAGGAGGCGGCCCTGAGAGCCTTGGAGGAGATCGGAGCTCATGATGGCTCGAGGGCCTGGTACACGAAGGGCATCTCGAGGGGCCACCTTGCCGAGCAAAGGATGACTTGGGAGACCCAAGGAGGGTGGCATGTCTGATCAGCTCAAGCTCTTTTCGGGAAATTCTAACCTAGAGCTAGCAATGGAGATTGCTCGCCACCTTCAGCTTGAGTTGAGCAAGGCCAAGGTGAGGACCTTCAGCGATGGGGAGGTCTTCGTGGAGATAGAGGAGAACGTGAGGGGGACGGATGTGT
>JAPWUY010000114.1 GCA_028275295.1 Thermodesulfobacteriota bacterium
GCCCTCTCGAGCATGGGCTCGGAGGGATCGACCCCACTCACATCCAGCCCCAGCTCCCTGAACAAGAGGAGGTGGGCTCCAGTCCCGCATCCCACATCCAAAAGACTCTCGCCAGCCCTGGGCTTGAGGAGCTCCAAGATGAGAGCGTCTTCCACTTCCTTCACGTATCTGCCCATGGGCGAGGAAAACCACCCGTCATATCTCGCGGCTATCTCCTCCTGGAAAAGGGGCCTCTCGGAGCTCTTTCCGTAACCACTCATCCCTTTCGCATCCTCCACTAGCATTCTACAACCTACGATCTTTTTCACAAGCACAATTCGCCTCCCGCAAAGGGAGGGCCCTAGCCCTTATCCTTTGGGAAACTCATGCTTCCCATTTTCCATGCCGAGGGGACCTGCTTTCGGATGAGCCATATCCTCTAGGTTCCGGTCTCGAGATGGGGACAAAAAATCTCTTGACAGTTTCTTATAGGCGATGTATATAGCGCATCGGATACAAGCCATGCCGAATCAGGGGACAAAATTCGATACAATTCGCCTCGACCCTAGGGGGGCTGTTTGTGGGGTGTGGCTCGCTCTCCCCCAGAAGCTCAATGCCCTAGACCTCAGGATGCGCGAGGAGCTCAGAAGGGCCATGGAGATCCTGGGAGAATCGGAGGAGGTTCGAGCGATTGTGCTCATGGGAGAGGGGGAGAACTTCTGTGCCGGAGGAGACATAAGGAGCATGGAAGGGATCGAGCCTGGGGCTGGGAGGAGGCGGGTCAGGCGGGTGGGGAGGCTTGTGAGAAAGATGAGGGAGATTCCACAGCCCATAATAGCGGCTGTGGACGGTGTGGCAACGGGTGCTGGATTGGGCTTGGCCCTCGCCTCGGACTTGATAATCGCCTCCAATAGGGCGAGATTCGCCGTGGGTCAGACTAGAATTGGGCTAGCCCCGGACATGGCCCTCACGAGGACCCTACCATTGAGGATCGGATGGTCAAGGGCAATGGAGATGATGCTCACGGGGAAGTTCGTCGATGCCCAGACAGCCCTGGAGTGGGGCCTCATAAACAGAATGGTGGTCAGCGAGAACTTGGCGGAGGAGGCCTTTGCCTGGGCCGAGCAGATCGCTCAGGCCCCTCCGCTGGTCCTCTCCATGATAAAGGAGGCCATGGAGAGATTCCCCATGGAATTGACCGAGGCCCTGGATATGGAGGCGGCCTTACAGGCCATAGCCTTCTCCACAGAGGACTTCCAGGAGGGGAGAAAGGCCTTTCTGGAGAAAAGAAAACCCGTTTTCAAGGGCCGATGAGGCCTGGCATGAGGAGGTGAGGGGAGATGGAAGTGGCGGTCATAGGGGTAGGGCAGACCTCCTTCGGAACATTTCCCAAAAAGAGTCTCAAGGCCCTGTTTTTCGAGGCCTTCCAAGAGGCCCTGAGGGATGTGGAAAAGGGTCTCGATCCCAAAGAGATAGAGGAGGCATGGATAGGCACCCTTTCCACAGGGGGAGGTCAACTGGGAAACCAGGCAGCTTTGCTCTGCGAGACCGTGGGGCTTGCTGGAGTGAGTGCCCACCATGTCGAGAATGCATGTGCCTCGGGAGGGTTTGCCTTCAGGAATGCTGTAATGGCAATTCGTTCGGGAAGATGCAGGGTCGCCATGGCAGCGGGGATAGAGAAGATGACGGATCTTCCCCGGGAAAGAAACCGTCTGTGGCTGGGCGTCTCTGGGGATGTGGAATGGGAGCGCCTCGCTGGGACCAATTTCCCCGGCATCTATGCCATGCTGGCAAGAAGGCACATGTACGAGCACGGCACGTTGAAGGAATGGATCACTGGTGTCGCAGTCAAAAACCACGCCAACGCGGTCCACAATCCCAAAGCCCAATTCCGGTTTCCCATAGACCTGGAGAGGGCCATGAGGGCCCCGATGCTGGCGGATCCTCTGACTGTTTTCGATGCCTGCGGGATCACGGATGGCGCTGCTGTGGCCATTGTATGCCGCGCTGATGAGGCCAGGAGATACACCGACAGACCCGTAATGGTCATGGGATCGGGGGCAGCTACCGACTATCTGGCAATCCACGATAGAAAGGACCTCACAGGTCTCCTCGCCGCAAGAAAGGCTGCAGCCCAAGCGTACAAGGAAGCCGGTGTCGGCCCCAAGGACATCCAGGTGGCGGAGGTTCACGACTGCTTCACCATAGCCGAGATCATGGCATACGAGGACCTGGGCTTCTGCGAGGATGGCCAAGGAGGATTCCTGATAAGGGACGGCCTCACCAAGCTCGATGGTCCAATACCCGTGAACCCCTCTGGAGGTCTCAAGGCAAAAGGCCATCCCATAGGAGCCACTGGCATAGGCCAGATATGCGAGATAGTGCACCAGTTGAGGGGAGATGTCCAAGAGCCCATAAGGCAAGTGAAGGGGGCGCGAATAGGCCTCACTCATAACGTGGGGGGCTCTGGCGGAACCGCAGTGGTCCATATTTTCCGCTCACCCGAGTGATACCCTTGGGGCTCGTTGGCGCCCACCAGGAGATGGGATCCCTCTGAGAGTGGAGGAGGGATCGAGAGGCTTGAGAGGGAGGTGGTCATGGCGACAGGCATAGTGGCTCATGGGGCCTATGTGCCGAAAAACAGGCTCCCCTTGGAGGAGGTGAGAAGGTTCTGGGGGGGGCTTTCCACACCTGCCATAAAGGAGAAGGCCTTTCCCAGCTACGACGAAGATCCTGTGACCATGGGTGTCGAGGCGGGCAGACAGGCCCTGGAGCGTTCTCCATTTGGAGCCGAGGAGCTCGGGGCCATATTCTTCGCCACAACCTCAGGTCCATACGAGGAGAAGCCCAATGTGTCAACGATCGCTTCGGCCCTCACGGGATCCTCGAGGATAAGGGTTGTGGAGATGGGAGGAAGCCCAAGGGCTGGACTCCAGGCCCTTCTCTCAGCCTGGGAATTCTCCGCATCGTGGAGTAAGCCCGCCATGGCCATTGCCTCCGATGCACCCATAGCCCACCCAGCAAGCTCCTTGGAACACGGCCTAGGGGCAGGGGCTGCGGCATTCGTCATAGGAGAGGGAGAAGGTGCCACGACCCTCGAGGCAGTGGAGAGCATCTCAGTAGAGACCTTCGGGGAACGTTTCAGGAGGAGAGGGCAGAGTTATCTCCAGGATCTGGAACTGAGACAGGATGAGCTCACGGGCTCAGTGCTCAAGGCCATAGAGGGCCTCATGGAAGGAGCTAGAATCTCCCTGTCCCAGGTGGAGGCCCTCGTGCTTCCGGACCCTGATGGTGGGACCCCAGCCAGAATCGCCAAGGCACTGGGTGCGAGCCCTGAGAAGCTCCTCTCCTTGACCCCTAGGATAGGGGACACAGGAGCAGCGTCCGTCCCCCTGGGTCTCATCGCTGCCCTGGAGAAGCTAGAAGCTGGAAAGAGGATTCTGGTCTGCTCTTACGGAGCGGGGGCTGATGCGACGAGCTGGATTATGGGGGAGGCATCGATCGTCTCCAGGCAGAGGGGAAGGTCCCTGGAGGATATTCTGGAGAGGGGGAGAATCCGGTCCTACGGGGATTATCTGAAATTGCGCGGTTTTCTGGTCCAAAAAGGTTGAGAGCCGAGGGAGGAGGCCCAAGATGAGCTCCTATGTTTCCTTGCCCATATTTGCTTCCACGTTGAGGGAGCGTTACAGGCTGGAAGAGCCTCGATGCAGAAGTTGCGGCACCCTCAATGTGCCCGCTCGCATGGCCTGCATAGAGTGCGGCCGGGGGGATTTCGACTGGGAGAAGCTCACGGGAAGGGGAAGGGTCTTCACGTACACCGTGATCGCGAGGGGAGGAGCGCCCACGGAGTTCGACGAGCAGCAGATCATGAGCGGCTCTCTGGTTGTGGCCATAGTGGAGCTGGAAGAGGGAGCCAAGGTGGTCGCTCAACTCACTGACTGCGATCCGGAGGAGGTCCGGGTGGGCAGTCCCCTGAAGGCGGTGTTCAGAAAGCTCTACGACCAGGAAGGGGTAGTGAGATACGGCTACAAGTTCGTGATGGATGAGGAGAGAGAGTGAGGAGATGGATCTGGAACTCACCGAGGAGCAGAGGATCTTCAGGGAATCCATAAGGAATTTCATCGAGAAAGAGGTAGCACCCCTCGTGGAAGAGGCGGAGGAGAAGGAGGCCTTTCCCCTGGGGCTTTTCCGCAAGATGGGGGAGCTGGGGTATCTTTGCGTGAGATACCCAGTGGAGATGGGAGGCGGAGGGGCGGACAAGGTGACGGAATGCATTCTGGTTGAGGAACTGTGCAGGGTCTGTGCTGGAATTGCAGGGGGGATCCTGGTTCAATCGGGCCTGGCCACAGAGCCATTGTACAGGTTCGGCCCTCAGGAGTTGAGAGAGAGGTTCCTTTACCCCGCTATAAGGGGAGAGAAGATAGGGGCATTCGCCCTCACAGAGCCCGATGCTGGATCCGATGCCGCCTCCATAAGGACAAGGGCCATAAGGGAGGGAGACCATTACGTACTCCAGGGAACCAAGATGTTCATCACCAATGGCCCCATATGCGATTTCGCGGTTGTGGCTGCCACTGTGGACCCTTCTCGAAAGGCGAAAGGCATAAGCCTGTTTGTCGTGGAGAGAGGGACCGAGGGCTTCAGAGTCGCGCGCAAACTCAAGAAGGTGGGGAATCGCTCCGCTGAAACCGGGGAGCTAATATTCGAGGAGTGCAGGATCCCCGCGGCGAATCTGATAGGAGGGGAGGAAGGAAGGGGGTTCCATCAGATCAGGGATACCCTCACTTCCGGACGGATAACCTATGGTGCGAGGTGCACGGGAGTTGCCCAGGCAGCATACGAGGCGAGCCTCCGCTTCGCCAGGGAAAGGGTGCAGTTCGGAAGGCCCATCATCCAGTTCCAGGTGAACCGGTTCAAGCTCGCTGACATGGCCATGAAGATAGACATCATGAGGTCGTACACTTACAGGGTGGCAAGGCTGAGCGACATGGGGGCCCGGGTGATGAAGGAGGCCTCCATGGTGAAGCTCTTCTGCTCCGAGACCTTGCAGCAGATCCTTTCCCAAGCCATGCAGATACACGGTGGCTATGGCTACATGATGGAGTATCCGGTTCAGCGTTTCTGGCGAGATGGCCGTCTGTTCACCATAACAGAGGGGACCTCCGAGATTCACCACATGATAATTGCCCAGGAGCTGGGATTCTAGGAAGGAGAAGATGAGGGAGAAGCCAGAGAAGATAGTGGAGAGGCTAGGGGACAGGCTCAAGCGACTGAGGCAGGAGGCAGGCCTTTCCCTGAAGGACTTCGGCCAACTGGCAGGGGTTGCCCCCAGCACGGTGCAGAAGATAGAGAACGGGAAGATGGTCCCTTCCATCCTGATACTCATGAAGATAAGCAGGGGACTCAATAGGTCCCTCAATTACTTTCTTGAAGACTCCGAGGAGCCAGCCGAGGTGAGATTGGTTCGGTGGGAGGACAGGAAGAAGTCATCCAATCCAGAGATAGGAGCCATCATAGAGAGCATCGCAAGGCCCCTCAGGGATCCCCTCATGGATGCTTACATCCTGAGGATAGAGCCCGGGGGAGAGGTGAGGGGAGGGCCCCTTTCCCATGCCGGAGAAGAGCTCGTGTACTGCTACAGGGGGAAGGTGGAGTTCCTCATAGGAGGGGAAAGATATGTCTTGAGGAGGAAGGACACCCTCCACTTCAAGGCCTCCATCCCCCATCAATGGCGAAACCTGAGCTCTAGGGAGTCGGTGCTCATAATGGTCAACTCGCCCCCTTGGTTCTCTTGACCCAAGGGAGAAGGAGTTGCGAGGTGCCTCGGATGTCCAATACGAGGCACCGAACACAATACCCCGAAGGAGGAATGGCCATGAAAGGGAGGAGTGCGGCAGCTTGGTTACTGGTCTCCATCCTGTCGATCTTTTTCCTCGGAGGCTCGGCAGTGGGTGGGACCCTGATAAGGATGCAGTCCGTTTACCCGGAGAAATCTTACGGTCCAGAGCTTCTCAAAGTGTTCGCTGAAAAGGCGAAGGAATACAGCGGTGGAGAGGTGGAGTTCAAGCTCTTCTGGCCAGGCCAGCTTGTGAGCGCGGAAGAGGGGCTAGATGCCCTTGGCAAAGGGATGATAGAGGGACTCTATGCAGCGAGCATCTACTATGGCGGAACGATCCCCGAGGCCAAGGTCGAGTGGCTCCCCTTCAACTGGAAGGACGCCAAGGACGCCGTGGAGATATACACAAAGCGCGGTTTCCTTGCCAAGATGAGGGAGTTTGCGGCAAAGCACGATGCCTATTATCTGTGTCCAATACTCGTGGGATCCATGGGCGCCATGACCAAGTTCCCGGTCTCCAAGATAGAGGATTTCAAGGGGAAGAAGATAAGGGCAACGGGGGTCGATGGTCCCATTGCTCAGGCCCTGGGAGCCGCACCAGTGGCCTTGGTCGGACCCGAGGCCTATACGGC
>JAPWUY010000115.1 GCA_028275295.1 Thermodesulfobacteriota bacterium
CCCACCTTGTCCGCAACTGTCTTGGGAAGGCTCTCCCTCATCTATCCCCTGGAACCCCCTCCTTGGGTTTCAGCTCCAAGCCCCATCCCTGTCGCGGAAGCGCTTGGATGCGTATGCCTTCAGAGCTGCTGCGAATTCGCCACAGCTCTGGAATCGGTCTTCGGGTCTCAATGAGATGGCCTTGAGGATTATCCCCTCGAGCTCCTCATCTACCCTGGGGTGGCATTCCGATGGTCTCTTGCAAAACATCCCGAGAGGCTCCGATATCTTCCTCTTCCTAAGCCTTTCCACAGGCTCGGGATACAGGGGAAGGGCTGGGACCGCCATCTCGAAAAGTATCACCCCCACAGCGTATATATCCGCCCTCCCATCCACTTCCTGTCCCGATGCCTGTTCAGGCGCCATGTAGAGGGGTGTCCCCAATGCTCTCCCCTGATCAAGATCTTCTCCCCTGAGCTCCCTGGCTATTCCGAAGTCCGAAATGAGGACCCTTCTGGTCTTGCTCTCGAGGAGGATATTCGCCGGCTTTATATCCCGATGGACCACCTCCTCATCATGGGCATAGGCCAATGCATCCAGAACCTGCAACAAGATCCCGATGCCCTCTGCCAATGGGAACAGCCTCTTGGAGGGGATGGGGTGTTTTCTGACCCTCTCCATCATCTGGCTGAGAGACATTCCCCTGACAAGCTGCATCACCATGAAATAGAGGTCCTCCGTCTCTCCCACCTCGTAGATGGGGACTATGTTGGGATGGGTCAAAATGGCAGCTGTCTCGGCCTCCTGTCTGAAACGCAAGGATGCAATGGGATCCACTATGAGGTCCTTGGGAAGCACCTTCACCGCAACGGGCCTTTTGAGGGTCGTCTGGTAGCCCAGAAAAACCACTCCCATGCTCCCCCTGCCGAGCTCCTTTATGAGCTTGCAGGTCCCCAGCGCTGCGCCAGTGAGGTGATCCAATGAGACCCGAGGCAATCCCACAGCCCGCTCCTCTTCCGAGAAAGATCGAGCCACCCCTACCTTCGGGGCTATAGCTCCCTTCTGTTCTCTATGGCCTTCTCCAGGGTGACCTTGTCCGCGTACTGGACGTCTCCTCCTGCGGGAAGGCCATATGCTATCCTGGTGACCTTGACCCCCGTTGGTTTCAGCAACTCGGCTATGTAAAGAGAGGTCGACTCCCCTTCCACCGATGGATTTGTGGCCAGGATCACTTCCCTTATGGTCCCCTTTGCTACCCTCTCCACGAGCTCCTGAATCCTGAGATCCTCTGGCTCGATCCCGTCGAGGGGGGAGATCACTCCGTGGAGAACGTGGTACTTGCCAGTGAACCCACCACTGGATTCTATGGCCATGAGGTCTCCTGGCTCCTCCACCACGCATATCTGGGAGTCGTTTCTCCTGGGATCCCTGCAGATGGTGCAAGGATCTTCCTCGGTATAGTTGAAACAGACGGAACAGGTCCTGAGCTTGCGCTTGAGGTCCACCAAGGCTTGAGAGAGGGCTTCCACTTCCTCAGCAG
Organism: Thermodesulfobacteriota bacterium; assembly: GCA_028275295.1. GTDB lineage: Bacteria > Desulfobacterota > Desulfocorpusculales > Desulfocorpusculum > Desulfocorpusculum > JAPWUY01. Next base: position 1,520 of record JAPWUY010000115.1, read on the forward strand.
GTGCCTTGAGAAGGAAAAGGGCTAGACGAGTCGCGCTTTTTTCCCCAATGCCTGGGAGCTTCACCAGTCTCTCTATCAGATGTTCCAGGGGCTTGGCAAGTTGGGCCATCTCCTTTTCCCCCTCATCAAGTGATAAGTCCGGGTATCTTGCCCATCAAGCCCGCTGGGACTATCTTGCTCATCTCTTCTCTGACCATCTCCTGGGTTCTCCTTTTGGCCTCAGAGACTGCGGCCAATATGAGATCCTGGAGCATCTCCACTTCCTGGGGATTCACCACCTGTGGATCTATCTTTAGCTCCACTAGCTCCCCATGGCCATTCATCACTGCCCGAACCATCCCCCCTCCGGAGGAGGCCTCTATCCTCCTTGCCTCGAGCTCCTCCTGAAGGCGCACGATCTCGGATTGGATCTTCATCAACTTCCCTATCTCCCCGAACCCTTTCACCCCTTCACCTCCAAATTCCCCTGCCCCCGTATTGAAAAGACCTCACCCGCCGAAGCCTTAACCCCAAGACTCCTGCCCAGGAGGATCGCACCGAAGCTCCCCCCTGTGGGATAAACCCGTATCCTTGGCCCTCGAGCCATCATGACCCTCACCTCTTGCCCCAAACCCATCGGCCCCGAAACTTCTCCTGGGAAGAGACGATTCAAATTTCCTCACTTTGTCCCCTAGGTTCCTCGATCTCCACAAGCCTTGCCTTGAAAATCTCAACTGCCTTCTGGACAAGAGGGTGAGATCTAACCTCCTGGCTCTTTCTTTTTGCCGAATTGGACTCCCTGGAATGGTTACTGTTGTCCAAAACTGGCACAACCTTGGTCCCCTTCCCGAAGAATTTGTCACAAGCCTCCCTCAAGTATCTCGCATTTTCCCCGGAATTCAGGGACTCCACGTGAAAGGTGCTGGGCAGGGCGACAACTAGCCTCCCATCCGATGAACAATCCATGAGCCTTCCCTGCTCGAGAATGGAAGCAAGGGAAGGCTTCTTGTCCCTCAGGGACCCTATGAACTCCTGCCACTTCTGGAAAGGGGGTAAAAACTCAGCCCGCGGGCCTGATACCTCCGACTCGATTGGTCTTGCCTCTCCCCTGGGCTCTCTGGAGAGGTACTTTTCTGCCAAGTCCTCTAGCCTTTCTATGAGTTCCCTGGCATCCACTGTCCTCTCGAGGGTTGCCAAGCGCACAAGGAGCATCTCCATCACGTACCTGGCGTTTGCCGATCTCCTCATGTCCTCCTCTGCGGAGACCACTATCTCGAACCAAAGTTGGAGATCATCCAGGGTCACCCGCTCCGCCTGTCTTCTCAGCTCTTCCAATTCGTGCTCCGGCACATCCACGAGGGAAGAGGCCTTGTCCGCCACCTTGACGACCATGAGATTCCTCAGATGCTCGACGAGTCTGTAATAGAAGTTCTGGAGAGAGTATCCCTCTCGATAGAGCTCCTCGGCTATTTCCAGGCACCGGGCCGGATCTTCCTCTATCACCGCCCAGATCGCCCTGTGGGCCCAGTCGCTGGGGAGCATCCCCAACACTTCGGTCAGGGCTTGGGAATCTATCCGAGTGCCCGAATAGGCGACGAGCTGATCCAGAAGGCTTTGGGCATCCCTCAGACTCCCCTCTGAGTGCTTGGCCAATGCCCTCAACGCGTTCGCCTCTATCTCTATTCCTTCGGCCTGGCAGATGAGCCTCAATTGGCGGACGATCTCCGCCACTGGTATTCTCCTGAAGTCGAACCTCTGACATCTAGAGAGTATAGTGGCCGGGACCTTTTGGATCTCAGTTGTTGCCAGAACGAAGATCACATGAGGAGGTGGCTCCTCCAAGGTCTTGAGGAGGGCGTTGAAAGCAGCGAGGGAGAGCATGTGAACCTCGTCTATTATGTAGACCTTGTATCTTCCCCTCGCTGGCCTATAGCGAAGGGCCTCCCTTATATCCCTTATGTTCTCCACACTTGTGTGGGATGCCCCGTCGATCTCCTGCACATCCACTGAGATCCCCTGGGTTATCTCCGAGCAAGAGGAGCAGAGTCCACAGGGCTCCGGGGTTGGACCATGATCGCAATTTACGGCCTTGGCAAATATCCTAGCCACAGTGGTCTTCCCCACTCCCCTGGGGCCGCTGAAAAGATAAGCATGCGCTATTCTCCCATGCCTCAGGGCGTTCTGGAGGGTGGTGGTCACGTGACCTTGACCTACGACCTCTTGGAACCTCTGGGGACGCCACCTGCGGGCCAATACTGCGTAAGCCATGGAGCCTTTCCTCGCCCAGAACGGGCCCTCATAAGCGGTTAGGAAGGAAAGATAGGTGGATAGGGGTGATAGCTAGGCGCCCCTGCAGCACCCGAGAAGGTTACGACCGCTGCTTCCTTCCGGACCTGACGGGGTTGGTAACCCCTCGTCGCACAGGACCCAGCTACCACCCCTATCCACCCATCCCCATCCCCATCCCCTGATCCTCACCTTTCCGTTCCAACTCCCCCCAAATTTCGGCCTTGCCCTTACGGTTGCGTGGCGGAGAGAGAGGGATTCGAACCCTCGGTACACCTTTTGGGTGCACACACGATTTCCAGTCGTGCCCCTTCGGCCATCTCGGGCATCTCTCCGTCTGTGAACTCCCATTTTCCCTTTCGATCCCTTGGCGGAGAGAGAGGGATTCGAACCCCCGGTCCACCTCGCGGTGGACAACTGATTTCGAATCAGCCGCCTTAAGCCAGACTCGGCCATCTCTCCGTCCCAAAGGGCTTATCACCCAGGAAAACCCCTCACATGAAGTTTCCCTAAGAGGACCTCGAGGATTCCCCCTTGCCAAGGACTCATCCCAGCCTATCCCTCTTCTCACCCTGCAAGCCATCTTTAGATCGTCTGAGTTTTCTGAAGAAGGCTCTCATGAGGGCCGTGGACTCCTCCTCGAGGACCCCTCCGACCACATCCACTTTGTGGTTGAGCCTCCCATCCAGGTGAACCGAGTACAGGGACCCAAAGGCCCCCCCTTTGGGCTCCCTGCACCCGTATATGACCTCCTTCAGTCTGGCCAAATGTATGGCACCAACGCACATGAGGCATGGCTCCACCGTCACATACATTTTCGCCCCATTGAGCCTATAATTTCCCACTGCCTCACATGCCCTTCTCAAGGCCAGGATCTCAGCATGGGCCGTGGGATCACAGAGCCTCTCGCACCCATTGTGGGCGCTGGCTATGACCCTCCCATCCAACACTATGATCGCTCCCACAGGGACCTCTCCCTCATGAAATCCTCTCACAGCCTCCCTCAGTGCAAAGCGCATGAATGCCCTGTGGGGGTGAGATGGGATGGAAGAGGCGCCCTCGAGGAATCCGTTTTCCAAAGATCCCAGTGGGATGTTCCCTCTCATCTCTCTAAGGATAGAACATGGTCCCCTCGGTGATCAACCCTGAGGCGCAAAGGAGGGTTTCTCTCGAACCTCAGCTTCCGAGTCCGTGGAGAGGGCCGTGAGGTCGTGTCTCATCTCATAACGGGACCCCACGAGGATCACTTGCTTGCCTCTTCTGGTCTTGGGATTTATGAGGAGGGGAGCCAGGAGATTGGCCGTGACTTTCCTCGCCTCCCTGTGGACCCTGACAATGGAGAGGACCGCCGCCTCCCCCACCTGCCCAATCCCCAACTCCCTCAGCTCCTCCTCGGGGATGGAACCCAAGTAGTCCTCATCGACTAGAAGGGGATCTATGACAAGAAAAGCGAGAGCGCCGTCTTCCAGGTTCTGCAACCAGTGAAAGGGGCTCTCTGGAGAGTGGTGCAAAAGCACAAATCTCCTGGCTTCGGGGAAGCCTGGAATTCCGTCAGGAAACACTATGGCATCCTTGTCGTCGAGCTCTATTTTCCCGAACCTGGTCGTCTCCAATATCATCCTCTTTTCCCCGAGCCTCTTGGGTCCACAAGGAGAAGCTTGTCGAGTCCCTCCAGGTCTTCTTTCTGAGCCATGGCGGCTGCCCTGTTCTCTTCCAGGATTCTCACATATACCTCTTCCCTGTGCACTTGGGTGTGGGGAGGGGCCTGAATTCCCAGCTTCACTTGTCTTCCCTTCACATCGAGTATGGTTACGAATATGTCCTCCCCTATGGCTATCCTCTCCCCCACCTTCCTCGTGAGAACGAGCATCGTGCACCCTCCCTGGCGCCATTTCAGCATCCTGCAAAAGGGATCCGGCCGCGGATATGGCGATCCTCCCCTCAATGGGCTCGAGTGCGCCCCACTGAGATCTCCAAGAACCTCGCTTGCTGACCGTGAGTCCTTTCATCCCATGAATTCCATGAGGTTGAGCCTCGTTATCATGGCAGTTGTCCGCAGGGCTGCTTCATAGACCGTCTGTTGATTCACGAGATCGGTCAATATCCTCGCCATGTCAGCGTCCTGATAATCGGAAAGAATGGATTCCAGATCCAGTCTCAACTCCCCCAAGTCCTCTTTGTTCGACTCCAAGGACCTCACCCTGGCACCCACTTCCGAATGGACCGAGAGTATGGCATCGTAGCCGGAATCCAGGCGATCGAGGCTGGATCTTATGCCTTCGGGGTCATTGGCCTCAAGGGCAGCGAGGAGGTTGGAGAGGGTGTCCATTATACCGCTTGACTGGAGGGTCCTCGTGGCAGTCACGTTCATGGGGACCCTTCTTCCCCCTCCTACTCCCACCTCTATGGTCTGGTCATTGCCATGGAAGCTCACATGGTAGGATTCGTCCCTCGACACTGGGGGGAAAAGGGTGTTGGTCCCCCCAAATATGTACCTGTCACCCATCCTGCTATTGGCTAGCATTATCATCTCGTCCAGAAGCTGTCTCACCTCCATGGCCGCAGTGGCCCTGGTCTCCTCAGTGGAGGTGGCGTTGGATTGAGATAT
>JAPWUY010000116.1 GCA_028275295.1 Thermodesulfobacteriota bacterium
CCCTTGAAAGTCCCTTTTATCCTCCTCGCGGTTCCGTTTTCCACAACATCCACGAGGGCCTCCTTCACCACACGGGCGACCTCTGGAGCCAGGAGCCTCTCGGGCTTCCCCTCACCCCTCGTCAGGATGGTCTCGAACGGCGTACCCTTGGCGAAGTGGAGCCATTCCAACCTCTGGGATGGTAGCCTGAGCCCATCGTTCAGGATTATTCCCACCAGCTCAGCCAGAGCTGACGGTTGGTCTGCAGAGGCACCTATTGCTGTGGCGTACGAGGGAACCAGCGATTCGAAGGGATATCCCAATCTCTTCCATGCGGCGTGAATCCTCTGGAAAGCCTCCACCTCCATCATGATGGCCACTCTGCGCTCCTGGGCCCTTCTTCTGCCCGGTCTGAGGAGCCACCTGTACGCCTCTTGCCTCGCTTGGGTACTGGCTTCCATTATCTCCTTTCTCTCCGCACCTGGCCTGGACTGGAGATACCTCACCAACCACAGCTCCAGGGGATGCACATGGGCCAAGAAGGCCTGATCCGAGAGGTTGAAACGCTTTGGATCGTACAATCTGAACAGGTCCCTCACCATGGAATCCGATATGGAGACGTGGTATAGCCTCTCCCTCAGGAAGTTGCCCAGCTCCTCCACGGTGGCATCTGGTCTGACGAATCTGTAGATGGCAGCCAACCTCTTGGGTGTCTGGGAAGCTCCATGGAGCAAGACCTCCAGGGCCTCATCTGGAGATTTCCCCTTGTACTTTCTCAGGAACTTGGAGAGATATTCCCTTCCCTCTTTGTCCGCAAACTTCTCGAGGTAAGCTCGCCAGTGGGGATCTCCCAGGTGAGAAGCCGCTGTGGCTGTGAGGCCTGTGGCCCTGTAAGTATGGTATTTGACTATATCCCTCATGAGTCTTACGAAGACCAAATTGACAGATCTCCTGAACCCTTCTCTCACGCTCAGAACCTGGCCCTCGTCTTCTGGATCGAAGTTCTGGAAGGTGTGGAGCCCCCCTCCTGTGAAAAAGGCCTCGCCAGAACTCGCTGAATAGCGTCTTTCCATGGCTGCATCGAGCATTGCTTTCAGGCTTTTGTCCTGTGCCCCCAAAAGATATTCCACGGCCCACTGAGTCAGAGGATCCGCCTTCTTGTCCAGCTCCTTGAGAAGCATGTATCCCGGCATTTTCGAATACCGATCATGCAAGGAGGCTATGATCTCCAAGTAGTGTACCAGGGTCCTGAGCTTTGCCGTGGAACCCAGGTCCAGTTTTATTCCCTCGTTTATGTTGAAGGGACCCTCGAAGTTGTCCGTCTGGACCCTGAGCAAGTTCCCCTTGGGGGTCCTCTCATATAGGGTGACGCTGTAGAATACTTTGGACGGATCTCCTTTCTCGAGCAGTCTGTAGCCAGCGAGGCCAGCTGCCTGCACACTCTTCGTATCCTTGAGCTTGGCCAGGGCCTCTGTCACCTTGTCCTGGAGGGGCCTGTTGAAGGTGCTCATCACCGTCAGATCCAACCTGTCAAGCTCATAAAGGCTCCTGATCCCGAGATCATTGAGCAGAACCCTCCGCACCGAATTGGCCGCCTTCCTAGTGAGGAAATCCACTGGCTCCAATTGCGCAATCCTTTCCCTGAGCTTGGGCCTCACCTCCATGGCAGCCTTGCACATTTCTTCAGGAACTATCTTCGCCTCCGAGAGGAGTTTGAGATACCTGTCCGCTAGTTCGTGAAGGGCCTCTCTCTCGGATATCAAGTAATGAGAAGGTCTCCTGTGGGCGAGAAGGAGACTCAGCACCTTTCTGAACTCCAGAGCTGCATCCCTCATCTCCCTGGCCCCAGCGGTCCTTCCCAAGGACTTCAGGACCTCGTTCGTCCTGTGAAAATCGGCATCGAACCAAGCCCAGAGCCCATCCCCGAGGCCTATCACCTCCCCGTATCCGGGAATGGCTGCCAGGGGAATGGAGTTGAGGTAGTCCAGAACGATCCTCTTTCTAGCCTCCCATGTTTCCTCTCCGGACATGTAAGAACGCAAGGAAGCAGAGACCATCTGCCTTATCTTCTCCAGTGGATTGTCCGTCCTGCCCTCCGGAGAATGGCGAAATTTCTCCAGCTGGGTTGCCAAGGTGCTTCCCCCAGGACTCTTGCCTCCCCCCCTCAGGACATTACCAAAGGTATCGAGGACAGCCTTGGCGAACCTATCCCATTCCACAGCGGGGTTCTTCTTGGGATACCCTTCCTCGAAGAGTTCCCTGTTCTCTATGAAAAGGAGCGTTTTCACGATTATCTCCGGGATCTCATCGAAGCTCCTGTAGACCCTCTGGGGATAGAGCGCGGACCAGATCTCTTTTCCATCCCTGTCGTATATGGTGAGTCCGGCCTGGGTTTTCTCCCTGTAGATGGGAAATACCCCGTGATCCACTGCTTCCATGAACCTTGGGGAGACCCTACATTGGGCCTTGACCACGTATCCCCTCGCCTTCAGGCTCTCAATCCACTGGGGAAGCATGGAGTAACCCAATCTCAGGTCATAGGGGCCGGGACCAGGGAACCTTATGGAGTCGCTAGGTCCCTCTGCCATCCAATAGGTCATCTCCCTTGCCAGACGGGAGAAGGTCCTGGCTTGGATCTCCGAGGTCTTGAGCTCGTAAGACAAAAACCTGTAAACCCCGTATCCTAGCACCGCAATGATCAAACCCAGGACGGCTCTCAAGAGGAGATATCTCGAAATCCTCCGAATCTTGCCCTTTGTCCTCATACTCTCCAGAAGGGAAATCTGCGACCTGGAAGGCCCTGATGGTCCTCGATGGCCAATCGCCTTTTGCCCTCAAGCCCAAAGAGTTCCTTTACACCTCCCCTTTTCCGGCCAAAGAAGAGACCAGAGCTGGAACCAAAACTCAGGGCCTTCTCTCCTTTGAACCGGATGGGGCCGATGCGTCATCCTATTGGCCCCCGTTATCCAAAGGATCTTGAATCATGGGGGTCAGGGGAAAACCGAACTGCCCCCTCTCCCGAGGCCGAACCCACTTTCGGACTTGGCCTCGGAGCCAATGATGATTCTCTTTCTCTCTGGTGTGAACACTCAGTTCGCTCGAGCCCAAGAATTTTCACCCTTCCCTCGAGCTCCTATCCGGGAACCGAAAAGCGAGCATGGGGCCTTTTTTGGGCTCAGAGCTTTTTTCTTTTCTTACGGCTTCTCCAGGGTAGCCAATATGTAGCGGCCGCATGCGGCGTAGGCCTCCGCTGCAGCGCATTCTATCTCCATCAAGCGCTCTTGGTCTTCTTGGGACAACTCGGACGGCCTCATTATGGTCCCAAGGGGATCCTCCTCCAGGCCCGAGCAAACCCCTATCCCTCTCATGGCCAATACCTCGAGCCCCACCTCCCGGCACACCCCGATTATGTCTTCTGGCGTCTGCCAGGTGTACCAGACTGGTTCGCCCCACAGGTATCCTTCCCTCTTCTCCAGGGCGATCTTGGCTGCCTCCCACCTCCAGCTCCAGACCGTCTGGAGGAGATTGTAATACTGAGACCTGAAGGAGGCGAATATCACCCCACCAGGCCTGACTACCCTGGCCATATGCGTCATCAAGGGCTTCCAGTGGGGAAAGAAAAAGCTCACCTCTATGAAAAGTATGGCATCGAAGGAGGCCTCTTCTTGTTTGCTCGTGAAATGCAGGATGTCGTCTTGGACCAATCTCACGTTGGCAAGTCCCCGGCATCTCTCCTTGGCCCTCTCCAGGGCCTCCCCCACAAGCTCTACCCCTACGACCTCCCCCCCGCATCCCGATGCCCAATGGGCAAGGGGCACTGTGAAACGACCTTGACCACAACCCAAGTCGAGGATCTTTATCCCTCTTCCAGGAAAGCGCCTGTCGAGTTCTGGGACGATCCAATGGAGGTATTGTCTGGCGTAATACGCTTCCCCTGGGCTTGTGACCATGTCATATTTCCTCATGGTCTCCCGTATTGCCCTATTGTGGGCGTCTGTGTCCCCGGGAAATCCCTCCCTCATGACCCCTGCCTCACTTTGAGCCCAGAGAGACCCCTTCTTCTCGGATACGTCGTCTTTTTTCCCGTAGGCCAAGTTCCACGCCATCGGGGGCCGTATTCAGGTTGAATACAGCGACCCTCTCGTTTTCGAGTAGGCATCTATAGTGGTCTCTCAGGTATTTGGAAAAAGCTGGGTATATGCCGAACCACCAATACGAGGACCAAACGACCGCCAAGAAGCTAGCTCCCTCACCGATCATCTCCTCGAGTGCAGCTATTGCGGTCTTGTCGTCCCCGGGTGGCCCCCAGTACTTCCCTTTTCGCTCCAACAAATATCTCCTCAAACGGCCTGGCAAGACCTCCCCAGTTCCCCAAAAATCATCGTCCACCAGTATGTAACTGGCCCCAGGGGGAATGACCTGCTCCAAATCCCTCAGGGCCCGCTCCACCCTCCTCCACCAAGCTTTCCGCTTCAGGGAAGTGACATTGACCCTTATCCCCATGGCCCTCGCATGTCTGGCGAGGGCACTGAGAGACCCATCCCACATCTTGAGGAACAGAGAGAGTCTCTCCTGATAAGGCCTCTGGAGGGTATACTTCTCTGTGTGGATCCTATAAAGCCCCTGTGGCTGCGGTGTGGCCTTGATGAGTCCGTAGAGAGGCGCCAGGGTTGCAAGGTAAAGATCCCCTCCTCCCAGCCGGAAGATATCTTCGGGTATGGGCATAGCTATTTCCAGGAACTCTCTTTTCCAGGCATTGCCGCTCGTTGGGGGAAAGTGGTGAGGGCCTTCCCTCAGCAGGTCCTCCTTGAGATCTCCCTCCGCAACCCAGTCGGGAGGTACCCTCTTTCGCATTACCCTGCTTTCTGAGTCCATGGTCCACATCTGCCACCTGACATTGCAGACAGCCTCATTGCTGGCAAGCTCCACAACCTGCTCCACGGCATCTGGCAAGAGTGCATCATCGGAATCTAGGAATATGACGATATGCCCCTTGCTTAATCTGAATCCGAGATTCAAAGCTGAGGCATGCCCGCGATTTTCCTTGAACACCGCCCGGATGGCATCACCATAGCTCCTGAGGATCTGGGGAGACTCATCCGTTGAGCCGTCATCCACCACTATGACCTCTATCTCTGGGTAAGTCTGTTGAAGACAACTGTCTATGGCCTCTCTCAGGTAACGGGCGTAGTTGTAGCTGCTTATCACTATGCTCACTAGGGGCTCGCTTTCCATCATGGTCCCTATGTACCCCAAAGGGCCTCTCCCAATCAAGACCCTTTTGGTGGGTGCAAGTGGAACACCTTCACCCTTTCCGTGGTCACGATCTTGGAGGAATTCCTTTCCAGGAAGCTCGCTAACCCCTTGTAATAATCCAGCCACCAGAATGTAGACCAACTGAAGACAACGTACCTGGCCCCTTGAACCATCATCCTCTCGAGCTCCCGGACGGCCACCTGGTCATTTTCGGGTAGGCCCCAAAACTTTCCCTCTCTTTCCAGAAAGGGAAGCACTTTCCTTCCAGCCCACTGGGGTCCAGCACACCAGTGATCCTCATCCACCAGGACCATGGTGCTCCCCTGGGGGACCTCCTTCTCGAGATCCTCCAGGGCCTGGGCCAACATGTGAAACCACGAGTTCCCTCTGGCCTTCTCGAGATCGCATGGGATCTCGAGTCTTCTGGACCAATTCTCCAGTTCCTGGAAGTAAAAATCGAATTCCTCGACCCCTATTCGCACTCTCTCTTCCAATGGCCTATTGGCGAACCAGTTGCGGGAATGCCATCTATAGATTCCCAGAGGCTCGTCGAGTTCCCTCACCTCTCCCACAAGGGGCAGGATCGTCCATAGAAAACCATCTATTCCGTATCTCTTCTCGGGCTTGGGAAGGGGAAAAACCATCTCCAAGGCCCACCTTGCCCATGCATGACCGGCCTTCTGAGCTATCTTCCCTGTGTGAATTCCAACTTCATCCACTACCTTGAGGGGCCAGTCCACCTCGACCACACTTGTTTCTCGGAAGGCCTGGACAAAGGTCTGGACAGCATTGGGAAAGAGGGCATCATCAGCATCGAGAAAACATATTATCTCCCCCTCGATCAGGGGAAATGCTGCATTCACGGCCGAGACGATCCCCCCATTTTCCTTGAAAAGGACTTTTGCACTCCCCTCGAAGGAGTGGATGATCTCCCTGGAGTTGTCCGTTGACCCATCGTCCACAACGATGAGCTCCACTTTCTCGTATGTCTGATTCGAAACACTCCTCAAGCACTCCCCGAGAAAAGGGGCGTAATTGTAGTTGGTCACCACAATGCTCACGAGGGGATCTCTCACAGCACGCTTTCCGCCTTCTTCGTGGTATCCATTTGGATCTCGTAA
>JAPWUY010000118.1 GCA_028275295.1 Thermodesulfobacteriota bacterium
CGTTCTAATATAAAGAAAAAAAACACCCTGTCAAGCCGAACCCTCGCAGAACATCTCTTCATGACTTCAAAGCCTCTTCACATTTTACCCCCTAATCCCTCATCCGTCCAAATCCGCGAGCCCCTTCCCGCCTAGGCCCAGTCGCCACGCTTCTCCTGGACAACTCTACGGACCACGGGGATCCTTTGCAACCAGTTTTCCCCTCGATGCCTTTTCCATGGGAGAGTCCCACGGAAAGTCTCTTAGCCGAGGTAGCAAGGGCCCAAGAATTGGGGACCCTACCTAACTTGGTGGGCGAGGGCCTCATGGACAAGGGGCAGCTTGGGGCCTAGGCCAAAAGCACATCATGGCGGGTGCCAAAGACAGTCTTGACAAAGGGGTTCGGGGGGAAGCAAATTTCCAATTCGACTGCCTCGAGTCCGAGGCCTCGGTGGAAGTGATTTGGGACCAAGAGCGATGGAAACTCCCCAATGTGCATCAACGGTCCACCCCATTTTGGTCATTCCCGGAGACGGAATAGGCCCTGAAATAATGGATGCCACCCTCCGAGTCCTGCGCTTCCTAGAGGGGCTTTGTGGAAGATTCAAGCTCTCCTTCGAGATACACGAGGCAGGGGCATCATCCTATTTGAGGACTGGAAAGGCCATGCCAGATGAGGCGGCGGATGCCTTCGAGAGGTGCAAGGTGGCATTGAAGGGACCAGTGGGCCTTCCCTGTGTGAGGACCCGGGAGAGGACAGAGGCAGGTCTTCTGGGCGGAATCCTGAGGGTAGGATTCGATCTCTACGCCAATGTCAGGCCCATCCGTCACATTCCAGGGGTCCCGAGCCCTTTGGGAGAGAAGGGCGATCTCATAGACTACGTGATCGTTAGGGAAAATACAGAGGGTCTCTACCTCTCCAGGGGAAAGGGCCTGCGGACGGAACAGGCTGCGGTGGACAATCTCCTCCTCACGAGAAGGGGCTGCGAGAGGATATCTCGTTTCGCCTTCCAACTGGCATCCAAGAAGCGAGAAGGGGCACCCGAAGACGGAAACAGGAGGGTGACCCTAGTGGAAAAAAGCAACGTCCTCGTCTCCTTCGCCTTCTTCAAGGATATCTTCCTGCAAGTGGCAGGGGAGTTTCCCAATGTAGCACACGAGTGCATGTATGTGGATGCTGCAGCATCCGCCCTGGTCACGAATCCAGAACATTTCCAGGTGATAGTCACCGAGAACATGTTCGGGGATATTTTGAGTGACCTGGGAGGGGCCACTGTCGGTGGCCTTGGCTTCTGCCCCTCGGCCAATATAGGCGAGGGGCACGCATATTTCGAGCCCATCCACGGATCGGCACCGCACATAGCGGGAAAAGACCTGGCGAATCCCACGGGCCTGATCCTCTCCGCTTCGATGATGTTGGACTATCTCGGGGAGAGAGAGGCTGCCAAACTTCTGGAGAAGGGCGTCTCCAAGGCCTGGTCCAAGGGGAAGATCAAAGTGGAGAAGGGAGGGATAGTGCCAGGTGGAGCTAGGCTTGTGGCAGAGGCCGTGATGGAGGCCCTGGAGGAGGTGGCAAAGGGTGAGCTCACCACTTGTGGGAGCTGACTTGGGGCCCCTTGGGGCTGAGCGCCAGTGGCCTTCGATGGCCGAAGGGATCTCGCGAAAGAGGTCTTCTCGAGCGAGGGAAGAGCTCTTTCGGGCCAGAATATGGGCGCCATGGCAGATGTCGACGTGCTGGTCATAGGGGGAGGTAACGCTGCCCTTTGTGCGGCAATCACTGCCAGGGAGCGAGGGGCAAGTGTTCTCATGGTGGAATGTGCCTCCAGGGAGATGAGGGGAGGCAACAGTCGTCATACGAGAAACCTGAGGATGCTTCACGATGAGCCTACCCCTTATCTCACAGGAGCGTACCTGGAAGAGGAATTCTGGGAGGACCTCCTCTCAGTCACCCAAGGCCAGACGAACGAGCAACTGGCGAGGATGGTCATAAGGGAGTCGAAGGGGCTTGGCCCATGGATGGAAGCCCACGGTTGCATGTTCCAGCCACCCCTGAAGGGGACCCTCCATCTCTCGAGGACCAACGCTCACTTCCTAGGGGGAGGAAAAGCCCTCATAAACTCCTATTACCGGACTGCGGAGAGACTCGGGGTGAGGATACTCTATGACACGGAGGCAGTGGGGATCGAGCTGCAAGGTGGCCTCTTCCACAAGGCTATATTGAGGGGGAAAGGGTCGGAGGACGCTCTTGTGGCCAAAAGCGTTGTCGTGGCCTCGGGAGGGTTTCAGGCCAATCTCGAGTGGCTGGAACAACACTGGGGGGAGAGAGCACGAAACTTCCTCGTTCGGGGCACTCCATTCAATAAGGGGACTATGCTGAGGGCCCTCTTGGAGCTCGGGGCGAGACCCATCGGCGATCCCACGCAGTGTCATGCTGTGGCAATAGATGCTAGGGCTCCCAAGTTCGATGGAGGAATTGTCACGAGGCTCGACTGCATTCCCTTGGGCATTGTCGTCAACAAACAATGCAGACGCTTCTACGACGAAGGCGAGAACTTCTGGCCCAAAAGATATGCCATATGGGGCAGGCTCGTGGCAGAGCAGCCCGAGCAGGTGGCATTCTGCATAATAGATTCCAAGTCCCTGGAGCTCTTTATCCCTTCTGTCTTTCCCCCTTTCGAGGCGTATTCCATCGCCTCTTTGGCCCAACAACTGGGCCTCGACCCCGAAGGTCTCGAAAGAACCGTCTCGGAGTTCAATATGTCGGTCAAGCCGGGCAGGTTCGATCCAACGGTTCTCGATGACTGCCACACAGTGGATCTGGATCCGCCGAAGACCCATTGGGCCCGCCCCTTGGACGTCCCTCCTTTCTATGCCTATCCCCTGAGACCAGGGATCACATTCACCTATTTCGGTGTAGAAGTGGATGAGAAGGCCAGGGTCATCTTCTCGGAGGGAGGCCCAGCACCCAACATATTCGCTGCAGGGGAGATAATGGCTGGTAACATCCTCGGGAGGGGCTATCTGGCTGGGTTCGGAATGACAATAGGAACTGTTTTCGGAAAAATTGCTGGGAGGGAAGCTGCCGTCCATGGTAGGGGATGATCCTTGGAAAGAGGCCCAGAGAGCCATGACCATATGCAATGCTTGCAGATACTGCGAGGGATTCTGTGCGGTCTTCCCGGCAATGGAGTTGAGGAGGACATTTACCCCCTCTGACTTGATGTATCTGAGCAACCTCTGCCACAACTGTAGAGCCTGCTACTATGCCTGCCAGTATGCCCCACCGCACCAATTCATGCTCAATGTGCCGAGGGCCATGGCAGAACTGAGGTCCTTGACGTACAGGGAAATGGCAGTCCCCAGGGCTCTGGGAAGGCTCATGGGGAAGAGCTCTCTGTTCACATCCATTGCAGTCCTCTCGGCAACTCTATTGACCGTTTCCACGACCCTATGGTCCGTCCCGGAGGAGGTCCTCTTTTCCTCCTGGAGAGGAGAGGGGGCCTTCTACAGGGTCATTCCTTACCCCTCGATGGTGCTTCCTTTTTGCATCCTCTTTGCATGGGCGATCTGGACTGTGGGAGCGAGCCTCCTCAGGTTCTGGAAGAAAATGGGACAGGACCTGGGCTCCCTCTTGGACCCCAGATTCCACCTCAAAGCCTTGAGGGATGTCGCATCCCTCAGATATCTCGGTGGAGGAGGCCACGGATGCAACTACCCTGGAGAAAGATTCAGCCATGCGAGGAGATGGTTGCACCAGCTCGTTTTCTGGGGATCGCTTCTCTGTCTTGCATCCACTGCTATAGCGGCCTTTTACGACCACTTCTTGCAATGGAAGGCCCCCTACCCTCTTTGGAGTTTGCCAGTTTCACTGGGGATTCTGGGTGGGGCTGGAATCCTGGCGGGATCTTGTGGCCTCATGCTTCTCAAGGTGAGAATGGACCCCGTGCCATCTGACCCCAAAACCCTCGGGATGGACATCTCCCTCCTCTCAGTGCTCTCTCTAATCTGTGCGAGTGGCTTTCTCCTTCTTTGGTTGAGGGATACCGGAACGATGGGTATACTCCTCGCTGTGCACCTGGGAATTGTTGGCGGATTTTTCCTTTCCATCCCATTGGGAAAGCTAGTTCATGGACCTTACAGGTACTTGGCACTGGTGAGAAATGCGATTGAGCAAATGGGCAACGATCGCCAACATGAGCCCACATAGTGAGACTTCTCGGGAGTGAACCATGGGCAAGAACATCGTCGAGAAAATACTAGAGGCACATCTCCTCAAGGGCCGATGCGTCCCCGGCGAGGAGATAGAGATAAGGGTGGACCAGACTCTGATACATGACGCCACGGGCACCATGGCCATGCTCGAGTTCGAGGCACTCGGTCTCGAGACCATAAAGCCAAGGCCCTCGGTCGTCTATGTGGATCACAATACCCAACAAATAGGGTTCGAGAACAGTGACGACCACATCTATCTCCAGAGCGCTGCCCAGCGCTTCGGCGCCATCTACTCCAGAGCTGGGAACGGTATCTGTCACCAAGTTCACCTGGAACGTTTCGGGATCCCCGGAACCGTGCTCCTGGGTGCGGACAGCCATACCCCCACTGCTGGAGGCCTTGGCCAACTGGGAATAGGGGCTGGCGGCTTGGATGTGGCCGTTGCCATGGGAATAGGGTCTTACCGTCTCCAGTGCCCGAGGGTCTATCTCGTGAGGCTTTCGGGAAGGCTCGCCCCTTGGAGTGCGGCCAAGGACGTGGTCCTGAAGCTCCTGTCCATCCTCTCCACGAGGGGAAATGTGGGGGTGGTACTGGAATACGGGGGAGAAGGGGTGAAGAGCCTGAGCGTCCCTGAAAGGGCGACCATCGCCAATATGGGAGCGGAGATGGGGGTCACAAGTTCCATCTTCCCTTCGGACGAAAATACCCTCCGTTTCCTCAAGGCCCAGGGCAGGGAATCCCAGTGGAGGGAATTATTCGCCGATCAGGACGCGCGGTACGACAGGATAATAGAGCTGGACCTCTCGGAGGTAGAGCCCATGGTGGCATTGCCTCACAGCCCTGGGAATGTGCGGAGAATCGAGGAGGTGGAAGGTCTGGAGGTGGATCAGGTTTGCATAGGCTCGTGCACCAATTCCTCTTACAAGGATCTGATGACAGCCGCCGCGATCCTCAAGGGCAGGACAGTCCACCCGAGGGTCAGTCTCGCAGTCGCACCTGGATCCCGCCAAGTGTTGCTGATGCTGGCGGAAAATGGGGCCCTCTCGGACCTGGTCAGGGCAGGGGCAAGAATAAAGGAATGTGCCTGCACATTTTGTATAGGGAATGAGTTATCGCCAAAAAGCGGCGGTGTCTCGGTGCGAACTTCCAACAGGAACTTCGAGGGAAGATCTGGGACCAAGGACGCCAAGGTCTTTCTCACGAGCGTTGAGGCAGCGGCCTCAGCAGCCATAACAGGGAAGCTGACGGATCCCAGAAGACTGGGGATCCCATATCCCCACATCCAAGAGCCAGATGCCTACCTCGTGGATGACTCCATGTTCATATTGCCAAGACCAGAAGGGGAAAGGGGAGAGCTCGTGAAGGGACCCAATATAGGCGAGCCGCCCAAGAACGAGCCCATGCCCGAGTCCCTCGGAGCTGAGGTCGTCATAAAGCTAGGCGACAATATCACCACGGACCACATAACCCCAGCTGGCCAGAGGCTCAAATACAGGTCCAATATAGCCAAGTACTCGGAGTTCGTGTTCGAGAATGTGGATGCGACCTTCTCGAGGAGATGCCTCGAGAACAAAAGGAGGGGATTGCACAACTTGATAGTCGCTGGATTCTCTTACGGACAGGGCTCAAGCAGGGAGCATGCGGCCATATGCCCCATGTATCTAGGTGTCAAGGCCGTGATAGCCAAGTCCTTCGAGAGAATTCACGCATCGAACCTAGTGAACTTCGGAATAGTTCCCTTGATCTTCGAGGACCAGGGGGCCTACGACAAGATCACAACAGGCCAGAAACTCCTGTGCAGGGATTTCAGAGAAAGCATAGAGGCCGGTAAAACAGTGGTGCTGGAAGACCCAGGGACAGGTTTTGTCTTGAAGTGCACCTATGAACTTTCGGAGACCCAAAGGGAGATATTGCTCGAAGGAGGTCTTCTCAACTGGATAAGGAGAAGAAAGGCCTGATGGCAAAAGAAAAGGACGTTTTTCGGTCTTGGGCTGAGCGAAGGAGGCCATGAGAGAGAAGGGGAGTCGTGATCCATGGAAAAGGTGAAGGTGAAATCGCCCCTCGTCGAGATGGACGGGGACGAGATGGCGAGAGTAGTGTGGCGCCTCGTCAAGGAAAGACTCATCCTGCCTTTCGTGGAGATGGA
>JAPWUY010000119.1 GCA_028275295.1 Thermodesulfobacteriota bacterium
CTCTGGTTTTATCCTCGCCTTGCCATTTCGGATCCTTATGGCCTCTGTGGGACAGGCCCTCATACAAGCTGCGCACCCGACGCACTTTTCCTCGTCTATGCGAACACTGGACTCGGGAGCCTTGGATGCGCCCTGGAGGTGACGGGAATCCCCCTTGTCCACGTCCTCCAGGAGATCCGAAAGCTTGGTATCCATCCGTTCCATGGAGGGCCCCCTCCCCGGAATCCATCCTCCCACTGTGAGGATATATACCAGGGTCCTCGAGGTCAATGGGACCGAAAGGCCCTTTCGGCCCCGGATCCCTCAACTGGGAACGAGGCTTCCTTGGGCCCCGAACTCATCGGGTTCCAATTTCCATCACCTGGATGTGAGCTCTGACAAGACCTCCTTGAAGGTCTTGAAACTCTCCTCTCCGAAGAGGCAGAAGACCACCCTCTCTAACCCTGTCGGGCCCTTCAGGTATTCAAGTGCAGCGCTCAGCATCACTTTGGCGCATCGGTCCATGGGGAAACCGAAGACCCCCGTGGAAATGGCGGGGAAAGATATGCTCTTGAGGTTGTATTTGTCTGCGAGCCTGAGGCTATTGAGGGTTGCGGATCTCAGCTTTTCCTCTTCTTGGCCTTCTCCCATCCTGGGGCCCACCGCATGTATAACATGCTTGGTCTTCAAGGAACCAGCTCCCGTGATGACTGCCTCTCCCACCTTTATGGGCGCCAGTTTGTTGCACTCCTCTTGGATCGTGGGACCCCCCTTCTTCCGAATGGCTCCTGCCACCCCTGCCCCGAGAATGAGCTGCTCATTGGCGGCATTGACTATGCAGTCGGTGTCCATCTCCGTGATGTCTCCCTGGAGAAGCTCCAGAGACTTGCCATTGACATCGACCTTCACGGCTTCCTCTCCCCCCTTTCCGAAGGCTTGAGATCAACCCTTTGTTTGAGTTCCTTTCCGACCTTGAAGAAGGGAAGTTTCTTTGGCGGGACTTTTATAGTCTCCCCTGTCTTGGGATTGCGGCCCATGTAAGAGGCATAGTGCTTGACCTTTATGCTCCCAAATCCCCTTATCTCTATCCGGTCTCCTCTCACGAGAGCATCCTTCATGCTCTGGAAGACTGTGTTCACAACCACTTCCGCGACTTTCAGATTTATTCCATTTGCCCTCTGAGCAAGCTTCTCGATGAGCTCGGATTTGGTCATTTGAGCCTCCTCTTTGTCCTTCTCTTTTGGAATTGAGCCTATTGGGAAAGCAAAGAGTTTATACTGGGATTCCGAAGCCTTGTCAACTTCCAAATCTTTCCCCTCCCAGGATACGCATCGGGGGAGGTCATCCAGGGCCTCAGGCGAAAGGTTCCTCCACGATCTCCAATACCCCATTTCTTCCGTCGCATCTAGCCCAACAGCCCACGGGAAGGGCCAGATTCCTCTCTCCATGGCCGAAAGGAAGCTTGGCTACAATGGGGATTCCATCCACTGTCGCGTCCAGGACGAGCTCCTTCAGGTGTCTTTTGAAAGAAGGGCCCTCGGGGAAATAGCCCAGGGCAAGCCCAGAGATCATCTCCAAAACTCCCGAAAGCCTCAGTTGCTGGAGCATCCTGTCCACCCGGTAGAGGGGTTCATTGACATCCTCCAGGAAAAGGATGGCCCCTCGCAAATCCGGGAAGAATCTGGTCCCCAGAAGGGCAGTGACCAGTGAAAGACATCCCCCAATGAGGGGACCTTCGCCAACGCCCCCTCTCCATGGCTCGCCCTCGAGGGGTCCGGGGATTCTGTTTTCCATCAAGAGTTCCCTCAGAAAAGAGGTGTCCGATTGGTGGACCATTCCTCTGCCCATACTCACAAGTGTGGGGCCGTGAATCCCCACCACCTTCGCCCTCAAGCCCAGACCCAAAAGTACTGCCGTGAAATCGCTGAATCCCATGAGTATCTTGGGGTCCCCTCTGAGCCAGCTTGGCTCCAAAGAGGGGAGGATCCTCACTGTTCCATAGCCTCCTCGCACTGCGAAAACCGCCCTTATTTCAGGAGAGGTTAGCGCCCATTTCATCTGCAAGAATCTTTCCTCATCGGTTGCTGCGAGAAAAGGCAAGCTCGCCCTTGCCATCTTCCTTGACACAGGCTCCAGGCCCCAGCTTTTGAGAAGCTCGAGGGAGGCTTCCAGGCTTTCTCTGT
This sequence comes from Thermodesulfobacteriota bacterium, assembly GCA_028275295.1. Taxonomy (GTDB): domain Bacteria; phylum Desulfobacterota; class Desulfocorpusculales; order Desulfocorpusculum; family Desulfocorpusculum; genus JAPWUY01. Next base: position 2,163 of record JAPWUY010000119.1, read on the forward strand.
CCTTTCTTCTCAGGGGACCAGATGGGCTCACAAAGGCGACTAGGTCACCCTCGTTCAACCTGGGCGGTTTGATGAGCCCAGCCTTCGTCAAGGCCTTCTCCATGGAGTCTTCCTCGGTGTTCCCCGGAGCCCGAAAAGCCTCTTCCCAGCCCAATAGTTTACAGCACTTTCAGACTGTCGGGTTTCGTAGCCGCCGATTTTATCATTTCACCCACGAGAAAGGCATACCCACGGAAAAAGAATCTTGACTCGATGCCTCAGGGTGTTTAAATAGAGGCGGAAATTTCTAGACCGAAGGAAGGAGGGGAAAAATGGCTTACACGTGCAAGACTTGTGGAGCAATAGCTGAAGAGCCGGGGCATCTTTGCGATCCTTGTGGGGAGGAACAGGGTTGCTCCTTTTGTGGAGCTCCAAATGTATCCCTAAAGCATGTGTGCAAGGGAAAGCTTTCTGCCATGGAGTACTATTGCGAGAATTGTGGAAGGGTTGCAACCGAGGCCAAGTATCTTTGCAAGCCTAGGTCCATATCGGGCGGCGAGATGTGAGAGGAGAGGAAGGACCTCCAGTTGAGGCAAACCCATGTGTCATGAGAGGTGCCCAGCTTTCCCCCAATGGAAGCTGGAGTCCGCTCCTCAAGCCTCGTGAGGACAATGGAGGACCGAAGAAAGCTCGAGGGTCACAGGGAGAGGCTGAGGCAGAAGTTCCTGGATAGGGGGATCGATGCCCTCACCGACGAGGAGCTTTTGGAGCTCCTCCTCACCCTGGGCACTCCCAGGAAAGATTGCAAGCCCATGGCCAGGGAGGCCATAAAGCGATTCGGGAGCCTGAGGCAAGTTCTGGAGGCGCCTTCCGAGCAATTGCTCGAGATACGAGGGATCGGCCCCAAAAACTCCCTGGCCCTCAAGCTCATCCACGGGGTTGCAAGGAGATTCCTCGAGAACAGGCTCGAGAGGATGCCCTACAGGTTGGGCTCCTCCAAGGAAGTCTTCGACTATCTCTACCACAGCATGAGGGACCTCAAGAGGGAGGTCTTCAAGGTCCTTTTTCTCGATAGCCAGAACCGCATCCTGAGGGTCGAGGATATGTTCCAGGGCACCTTGACCTCCAGTGCTGTGTACCCTAGGGAGGTCATAAGGAGGGCCCTCGAGCTCCACGCTGCGGGGATGATCCTCGTGCACAATCACCCCTCCGGTGACCCCAAGCCTTCTCAAGACGACCTTAGGATAACCAAACAGATCCTCGCTGCGGCCAGGGTCATGGGGATGAGGGTTCTGGACCATCTCGTCATAGGCGAAGGGGTGTACAGCAGCCTGGCAGAGATGGGCCACATCCAGAGATTCGAGACCGAACTCGATCTCCACGGCTTGCCCTGAGCCCCCCTCTCGCTCCTCTTGACAAAAGGTCCCTTTTCAATATTATGAATGAACGTTTGTTCGGCAAACCTCTCCTATTTTTCAGGCCTTCTCGGGGATGGGGATGAGAGTAGAGTCCAAGGTCAAGGACCAGCAGCTCATAGACGAGAAGCGCAGGCAGATCATAGAAGGGGCCATCAGGGTATTCAAGGACAAGGGGTACCACAAGGCCACTGTCAGGGAAATAGCCGAAGAGGCAGGGGTCGGCTTGGGGAGCATCTACGACTATGTGAAGAGCAAAGACGACATCCTCTATCTCTTCTTCGAGAATTACTGCAACTCCTTCTACGGGAAGCTCAAAGCCCAGGGCCCTCCCTGCGAGGACCCATTGATGCGTCTCGAGGCAACTTACAGGGCATTCGTGGAAAGCGCCATGGAGTTGGAGGATCAGGTCATGCTGGCCTACACCCAGGCCAAGTACGTGAGGTCCGACTACTTGAAGATCATTCTCCAGAGGGAATCGGAGATAGTCGAGTTCTTCCAGAAGATAATAGAGGAGGCCCTCGAGGGAGCCTGGGGCATGGACCCGTTCATGGAGGCCAACTTTCTCGTCTATAGCGGGGTCTTCGGAGTCATAAGGAGATGGATCCTGAGGCCCAGGTACACCAAGAAGCAGGTCGCGGATTATCTGGTTAGAACTCAGGCTGGAGGACTCATAAGGAGAATCAAGGCCTTGAGGGAGGGCAAGGAGGCGGATCGATGAGGGAGATAGGGTTCGAGAAGATAGTGGAGACAGTGAGCCGTCTGTTCATAGAGGCCAACACAGAGCTGGGAGAGGACGTGCTAGATGCCATAAGAAAAGCAAAGGACATGGAGGAATCCCCCACGGGAAAGGAGGTCCTGGCAGAGCTTCTTGAGAACGCGCGCATAGCCAAAGAGGAACAGGTTCCCATGTGCCAGGACACTGGTTTGGCAGTCGTGTTCGTGGAAATGGGGCAGGATGTGCACATTGTGGGTGGTCACCTCTATGAGGCCATTCAGGAAGGGGTGAGAAGAGGCTACAGGGACGGATATCTCAGAAAGTCCGCCTGCCATCCTTTCACCAGGGCCAACACAGGGGACAATACCCCTGCCATAATCCACATGGAGCTCGTCCCCGGAGACAGACTGAAGATAATCGCCATGCCCAAAGGCGGAGGGAGCGAGAACATGAGCGCTGTGGCCATGCTCACACCCTCTGTTGGCAAACCGGGCATAATGGACTACGTGGTCAAGAGGGTCAAGGAGGCTGGCTCCAACCCTTGCCCTCCAGTGATAGTGGGCGTGGGGATCGGAGGGACCCTGGAGAAGGCGGCCATTTTGGCAAAAAGGGCTCTCCTCAGACGATTGGGATCCTCCAATCCCGATCCCGAGCTGGATCAGATGGAGAGGGAACTCCTGGAAAGGATAAACGATCTGGGCATTGGCCCCCAGGGCTACGGCGGAAGGATTACAGCCCTTGGGGTCTTCATCGAGATGATGCCATGCCACATAGCGAGCCTTCCCGTTGCGGTGAACATTCAGTGCCACGCAGCCAGGCACAAAGAGGCTGTCCTTTGAGGCCGGCCAAGGGAGAAATGAAAAAAGGAGAAGAGAGATGGGAGAGATCTTGAGGCTCCAAACCCCGCTGCGTGATGAGGATGTGGAGGCCCTGAGAATAGGCCAGAAAGTCCTCCTGAGCGGTGTGGTCTACACTGCCAGGGATGCTGCTCACAGGAGGATGATGGACTTGATAGAGGCGGGAAAACCCCTCCCCATAGACATAAAAGGCCAGGTGATCTACTACGTGGGCCCTGCTCCAGCGAAGCCAGGAAGGCCAATAGGGTCTGCTGGCCCCACAACGAGCTACAGAATGGATGTCTACTCCCCCAAACTCCTCGAGTTGGGTCTCAAGGGGATGATCGGCAAGGGCAAAAGGTCCAAGGAAGTCATCGATGCCCTGGTGAGATATAAGGGGGTTTACTTCGGGGCTACGGGTGGAGCTGGTGCTCTGCTTGCACGCTCGGTGCTTGAGGCAGAGGTGGTCGCGTACGAGGATCTGGGCCCAGAGGCCATAAGGAGACTCGTGGTGAGAGATCTTCCCCTCATTGTGGTGAACGATGTCCTGGGGCAGGATCTCTACGAAGAGGGGGTGAAGAGGTACTCGAGACAGCCTCAAGCATGATGAGGCCACAGGCAACTAGCAAAAATTCCAAGGAGGTTCACAGATGCGCTACAGGTGGGATATAGGGTTCATCGCATGGCTTCTCATGAGGATCTCAGGGGTGCTCATAGTGCTATTCCTCCTCATGCATCTTTTCGTCCTCAGCCATCTGGGTCTGGGAAAGGAGGCCTTCGAGGGCTTCTTCTTCGTGAAAATGGCAGAGAAACCCTTGAACAAGCTCTTGGAGCTCGGACTCATAGGCTGCCTCATCTTCCACGGGTTGAATGGGATAAGGATATGCCTTGTGGACTTCGCGGGAGGGGTCTTCGTCCAGAAAAGGCTCTTCTGGGCAGCCGTTGGGGTGGGGCTTGTGATATTTGTCGTGGCTGCAGTTCCCATACTGTCACACCTGTGAAATGAAGGAGGCAGATTCCATGAGGGGCAATCAGGGAATACAGAGCGGAGGGGCCATACACTGGTTTTTGCAGAGAGTGACCGGAATATGTCTGGTAATAGTCGTCGCGGTCCACACCATTTTGGCCCACTACACCGTGCCCGAGGGGGGACTGAGCTACGAGTGGGTAGCCCACAGGCTCGGTCAGCCTCTTTGGAAGCTCTTCTATATCTTTCTCCTTTTCCT
>JAPWUY010000121.1 GCA_028275295.1 Thermodesulfobacteriota bacterium
CCACCCATTGAGCTCCGAGCGTATGGCTCAGATAGAGAATCTGATCCAGTTTCACAGGCTAGAGGTCAAGGAGCCCAGGCAAGAGAAGGACTTCCACAGGTTTCAGGCGATGCTCCAAGCCGAGGTGGGAAGCGCAGGTCAAGTGATCCCTTGGTTCAAGCAGAGGACGGATGAGAACCCGAAAGATGCCTTGGCGTGGCACCAGTTGGGCGTGGTATACAACAAATTCGGATGGACGAGGGAGGCCTTGAGTTCTCTGGTGAGGGCAGTGGAGCTGGATCCAAACCTGGCAACCGCCTGGGCCGATCTCGGGATGCTTCAGGCGAGGCTCGGCAGATGGGAGGAAGCGGACCGATGCTTCCAGAGGGCTTTGGACATAGATCCTGATCATGGCCCCTTTCTGGCTATGTGGGGAGAGGCCATGGTCCAAAGGGGAAGATCCCAGGAGGGAGTGGCCCTCCTCCAGAGGGCCCTCGAGAAGGACCCCCACCTCATAAGGGCCCACGAGATGCTGGCGAGAGCCAAAAAGGATCTCGGGGACGAGGGGGGATTCCACGAGGAGATGGCGAGCTTCCACGAGAAGATGGATCAATATACCGAGGCCATGAAGCACCTGAGGCTGGCCAAGAAGGCTTATGGAGAGAAGACTCCCAAAGGGGAGGAGATCCAAAGGAGGATAGAGGAGCTCAAAAGCTCCTGAAGTCCCATTTGCTGCGGGTGAGGATGGTGGAAGAGAGGAAAGCTGACCTCATGGGGAAGGAAGATGGAGGTACGGTGGAGGTTGCACCAATCCGCCCCTCCCCAAGGGTCCTTTTGCAGGGACTAGCAAGTGGAGGGCTCCTTCTGCTCTTCACCATGCTGATGCTCGTGAGGGTGGAGCCTTTTGCCAGTTGGTACTATGCCTTCGCATGGTGGACTTTCATAGGGCTTATGGATGCAGTTGTCCTCTGGAGAAGAGGTGACTCGCTTTTTTGGAGGGATCATCGGGGGTTTTTGTTTCTCGCTCTGTTGTCGGTTCCAGCTTGGCTTGTCTTCGAGGGATTCAACCTGTTCATTCGAAACTGGTATTACGTGGGCGCAAGCCCCAGTTGGCCCCTCAGATGGATGGGATACGCCATATGCTTTTCCACGGTGCTCCCTGCTATCTTCGAGGCAATGGAGCTCCTCGGGGTAACGGGAATAGTAGGGGATCTGAGGCTCAAGCCCCTCGGGATATCGAGGCGACTTCTCGCCGGGATGGTAGCGGTGGGAATAGTCTCCTGTCTTCTTCCCATCTTGTTTCCCCGATACTGTTTCCCACTTGTGTGGCTCGCACTCTTTTTCCTTTTCGATCCCATAAACTATCTCCTGGGTGAGGAAAGCCTTCTGGGTCAGTGGGAAAGAGGCGAGTGGTCCACGACCTCGAGGCTTCTTCTGGGAGGGCTTCTCTGCGGTCTCGCATGGGAGCTATTCAATGCAGAGGCTCTTTGCAAGTGGATTTACACGGTCCCTTTTTTCGAGGAGGGAAAGCTTTTCGAGATGCCTCTTCCGGGGTTTTTGGGATTTCTCCCATTCGCCTTGGAATGTTTCGCCATTTGGAATTTTGCAAAGGCTGTGGCTCGAAGAACGACAAGCAAGGCCAAGGGGATCGGCCTGGTCCTTTGTCTTGTGGCCGCATCCCTGGCGATGTTCCACTTGGTGGACAAGAACACCGTGGGCTCCTTCAAGCCCTATGTCAAGGACCTCGAAGAGCTCGCTCCTTACGAGGCGAGGCTTCTCGAGCAAGCTGGGATAAAGAGATTGGACATATGGCTTCTCAAGCCAGGGGCAAGGGCAAGAGAGTCTCTAGTGTTGGAGCTTCTGGGGGCGACCCCAGAGATGATAGCCAAGTGGAGGACGTGGGCGGCCCTTGTCACGTTGAAGGGTATCGGGACAGAAAACCTCAAGCTTCTCCTCCGGGCCGGAGTGACCAGCTTGAGGGATCTGGCGCAACAGGAGCCTGAGTCTCTTTTCCGCAAGCTCCAGGAGTTGCAGAGGGGAGCTCCTTCTCCCAGGGAGGAGCAAGTGCGTCTCTGGGTAAAGGAAGCGAGGAAGGTCTGCAAGGAAGAGCCCCAAAGAGGACTTCCGGGGTGCAAGTGAGGTGACACATGGCGGAGATAAAAAGCAGCATAGAACTGGCAATGGAGAGGACGAAGGGCCTTACCTTCACCGAAGAGGAAAGGCGCAAGTTCGAGGAGGAAAGGGAGAGAAGGATCGCGCAGGCCTTGATCCTCCAGTATCTGAAGGGGGAGATGGTCCTAAGGGAGCTCGAGCGGAAGAGGAAGGAAGCCACTCCCACAGCCCGCAAGGCCCTGGACAGGGTCCTCGTTGAGTCACTGGAGATGGATGCGGAGGCATTGCCGAAGGTGCAGGAAGCCATCGAATCCTGGCTGGGCAAGACCAACAGGCATCTGGTTCAGAAGATGAAGGATCTCACGGTCCAGTGGGGGCAAGCTGTTCAGAAGAGGAAGAAGAGGATCAAGGCCGAGCTCAGGGAGGAACTGGAGAGAAGGGGGATCCGTGGTTCAGCAGTGGAACCCAATGTGGAGGCCTCCCAAGCCTGGGAGAGGGCCTTGAGGGAGCTTCAAGAGGAGTTCTCGGACAAGGTCTCTTCCCTGAGGGAGCAGTTGCTGGGGGCCTTGGCCCAGGTAGATTGATGGAGGACCCAAAGGCCCACAAACCTCCTGGCCGGGGTCCTGGAGAGACGTTCCTTGTTACCTCAGGTAGGGATAATACATCTCCCTTATGATCTCGAAGTTCCGCTGGATTCTCTTCTTGCCCACGATGGGGTTTCCATGGCCAGGAAGGAGGATCTCCACATCCAGCCTGGCCAGCTTCTCTATGCTCGAGATGAGCTCCTCGGAATCCCCTCCTGGAAGGTCCGTCCTCCCCACACCCATCTCGAATATCACGTCTCCTGTGAATAGAGCCTTGTGTGAGGGCCAGTAGATGCATACGGAGCCTGGTGAGTGGCCCGGGGTCTCGAGCACTTGAAATCTCTCATCCCCGAGGAAAAGTTCCCCTTCCCGCAAGAGGACCTCGATTCTCAGTTGGGGCTTGCTCACCCCCATCATCCTGTATATGTCCGAGCCGAGAGATCTGAGGAACTCCTCCTCTGCCACTCCCATGGCCATCCAGACAGGCCTCTGGGAAAAGGCTTGGAAGCTTTCCACGTGATCGGGATGACCGTGAGTGGCTATAAGCCCCTGGATCGAATCCTCGTGGATTCCGTCGAGGCGCAGGGCCTGGATGAGCCTGGGGAGAAACTCCAGGTGTCCCGGATCCACAAGGACCACCTGCCCACTCCTTATGAGGTACGAGTTTGCGTTGTTCGCAGAGGGGTTCGTCCAGGGATAGGCATAGAGGCCATCTAGCAACTTCATCTCGGTTCTCCCGACTTCGAAAATTGGACTCTTAGGGTCTTCTCCAGGAGGAGCTCTTCCGGGGAGGGCCTGGGAGGCTCACTTACCGTCTCTCACGAAGGCTGCTCCTCTCTCTATGGCAGCTTTGTTGAGGCCGAAAAATTTCTCCTTTCCGGCTGTGGCCTTCGCCATGCCCAGGACCGCATCCTCCACCGTGAGAAGCCCCGTTGTCTCAACTAGTGCCCCGAGCATGACCATGTTGGCTGCCATCTCGGATCCCACTTCCCTCGCCAGGGCCACTGCATCTACCCTGACTTCCTCGACATCCTGGCGGTTCAAATCGCGAGATATGAGGGACGAGTTGATGAGGATCTTCCCCCCAGGCTTCACCATGTTCTCGAATCTGTCCAAGGAGGGAGCATTCATGGCAACGAGCACATCCACCTCCGATGCCACAGGAGATGCTATCTCCTCATCTGAGATGGTGACCGTGCAGTTTGCAGTTCCTCCCCTCATCTCAGCCCCATAAGCGGGCAGATATGTCACGTTCAGTCCCTTGAGCATCGCCGCATGGGAGAGCACATACCCCATGAGGAGCACTCCCTGTCCTCCGAAACCAGCGAATGTGGTCCTCACCATCATTTCACTTCTCCGAGCCCGCTTGTGTCCTTGATAACTCCAAGAGGATAGGTCTTGGTGAGAATCGACTCGGTCCATTTCCACGCATCCCAAGGCTTCATCTTCCAGTTGGTGGGGCATGGGGAGAGGAGCTCTACCAAGCTGAAGCCCAGGTTGTTGAGTTGGACGAGGAAGCTCTTCTTGATGGCCCTCTTGGCCCTCTGGATGTGCTTGACGGAGCAAAGGGCGCATCTCTCAATATAGACCGTTCTCTGACAAACAGCCAGCATCTGGGATATGTCTATGGGCGCCCCGTCCCTGTCCGGGTCTCGGCCACCTGGGGTGGTCGTTGCCACGAGTCCAATAGTGGTAGTGGGCGCCATCTGGCCTCCAGTCATGCCGTAGATGGCGTTGTTTATGAATATGGTGCTAATCTTCTCTCCCCTGTTGGCCGCATGGATTGTCTCCGCGGTCCCTATTGCCGCAAGATCTCCATCCCCTTGGTAAGTGAGCACGAACTTGTCAGGATGGACCCTCTTTATGCCCGTTGCAACTGCCAGGGCCCTTCCGTGTGGTGCCTCCACCATATCGAAGTTGAAGTAGTTGTAAGCCAGAACAGCACAGCCAACTGGAGCGACCCCTATGGTCTTCTCCCTCAGGCCCAGCTCGTCGAGGACCTCTGCCACGAGCCTATGGGCTATGGAGTGGCCACAGCCTGGACAATAATGGGTCATGGCAGGCTTGAGGGACTCGGGCCGAGAAAAGATCTTCTTCATCGCCTGTTCGTTCATATCTCCACCTTCTTTCCCACTTTGCCGTCCCCTCGAAGAACTGAGAGGGCAAATTCCTGAACGTCAGCCGGGGTGGGGATGGGCCCGCCAGGTATTCCCAGGAGGTGAACCTCGCTCCTACCCCCAACGGACATGATGACATCCTCCACCATCTGACCCACGCACAGCTCGAAGACCCCTATCTTCACCCCCTCCTTTGCTAGGGCTCTGAGGGCCACCTTCGGATATGGCCAGAGGGTTATGGGCCTGAATAGGCCGACCTTATAACCATCCCTTCTCATCCTGTTGACTGCCCCTTTAGCTATGCGGGAGGCTGTCCCGTACGAGACCAGGATGAGCTCGGCATCCTCCACAAGATAGGTCTCGTATCTCACCTCCTTGGCCGTCATCTCATCGTATTTGGCCTGGAGCTTGAGATTGTGGCGGTAGAGGGTCGGAGGATCCAGGAGCATGGAGAAGACCGCCCTGGGCTCCCTACCCTTGCACCCGTCGAGGATATAGTCCTTCGGGGGAAGCTCCCTGGGATCTATGGGATCCCTGAAGACGACGGGTTCCATCATCTGGCCCATGAGCCCGTCGCCCAATATCATCACGGGATTGCGGTATTTGTCCGCTAGATCGAAGGCATCGAAGGTGAGCTCGGCCAACTCTTGATTGGATGCGGGAGCCAAAACTAGGACCCTGTAGTCTCCATGGCCGCCTCCCCTGGTTGCCTGGAAGTAATCGGCCTGAGAAGGAGCAATGTTGCCCAAGCCAGGCCCGCCCCTCATCATGTTCACTATCACAGCAGGAAGTTCCTGGCCACAGAGGTAAGATATGCCTTCTTGTTTGAGGCTTATTCCTGGGGAGGACGAGGATGTCATGACCCTCCCGCCTGCAGCCGATGCGCCTATGACCATGTTTATGGATGCGATCTCGCTCTCTGCCTGTATGAAGGTACCGCCTACCTCCAAAAGCCTCTGGGAGAGATATTCCGGAAGTTCATTCTGGGGGGTTATGGGATAGCCGAAATAGTATCTGCATCCAGCCCGTACAGCGGCCTCTCCAACAACATGGGCCCCCCTCATGAGCATCTTTTCACTTGGCACGCTCCACCTCTTTTTCTTTTAGGCTCAAAGCCCGCACGAAGCGGGCCTTCTCCAAGCATACTAGCTAAGATTGCCGGAATTAGTCAAGGGCCGGTAATGGACAGGACGGTATTTTCGCCAGGCGGGCAAATTGAGGAGAGATAGCCTTGCGGGCAGAACCACTTGGAGAACGCGGAGGGAGTTTTCCCGGAGAAATGCGCTCTGCGCGTCCGTGTGGCAAGGCCGGATGCGAGCCGGGGCATAACATGATCATCGGGGGCAAACGAACGCATGCTGGCCTAATGGGGCGATCCACCGGTGAAACCGAAGCCTCATTTACGGGCGTGCGGAGCCCGCCCCTCCGCGAGGTGGGCTATCCAAGGTAAGAGGGCCTTGCGGTGGAAGGCCCGGAGATGACGCGAAAGGCGATTTCCTCGGAGGGGCGCGGTCTCCGCGCCCGCACGGT
>JAPWUY010000120.1 GCA_028275295.1 Thermodesulfobacteriota bacterium
CCCCCGATGGAAAGTTCACCCTTGAAAAGGTCTATTGCATAGGATGCTGCAGCCTCGCTCCAGCGATCATAATAGACGATACGGCTTACGGGAAACTTACCCCAGAAAAGGTGAGGGAAGTGCTCAAAAGATACTGAGGAATTGGTCTTTGAGGAGGAGGGGTCCGAGGAGGGGATGCCGCGGAGAGCACCGCGCGGAGAATGCCCGGGAGGGAACGCACCATGACTGTGGACGAGCTCAAGAGGATAAAGGAAAGGGCACGAACCTTCGACAAGGTGGAGGCCGGAGAGGTTCATGTGGTGGTGGGGATGAATACCTGCGGCATTGCATCTGGGGCGCGGGAGACTATGCACGCCTTCCAAGAGGGAATGAAGAGGCTGGGGATAAAAGGGAGGGTCTTCCAGACCGGGTGCATAGGAATGTGCTTCGAGGAGCCCCTGGTGGACATAATAGAAGCCCACAAACCGAGAATTACTTACCGACATGTGGATGGAGCCAAAGCGGAGCGGATCCTAGAGGAGCACCTGTCAGAGGGAAAAGTGGTCATGGAGTGGGCCATGGCGCAGTTTCCCAACGGGGGGAAGCCTCTGGAGGGTCTCCCCCTATATAGCGAGCTTCCCTATAACTCCAAGCAGAAAAAGATAGTCCTTCGAAAGTGTGGCTTCATCGATCCCGAGGACATAGAACAATACATCGCTACGGACGGCTACTTCGCATTGGCCAAGGCTCTCAAGGAGATGACACCGGAGGAGGTAATCTCCGAGATCATAGCCTCTGGGCTGCGGGGTAGAGGTGGCGCTGGGTTCCCAACGGGCCTCAAATGGAAGGCCACCAGGGAGGCCAAAGGAAGTCCCAAATACGTGGTCTGCAATGGCGACGAGGGCGATCCGGGTGCCTTCATGGATAGGAGCGTGCTGGAAGGTGATCCCCATGCGGTTCTCGAGGGGATGCTGATAGCTGGCTACGCCATAGGGGCCAAAGAGGCCTACATATATGTGAGGGCGGAATATCCAGTAGCCGTCAAGCGCCTCCAGAAGGCCATTGCTCAGGCCAAGAAGTACGGTCTCCTGGGGGATGGGATCCTGGGAACGGACTTCTCCTTCGATATAAAGATAAAGATGGGGGCTGGGGCCTTCGTCTGCGGCGAGGAGACGGCCCTCCTGGCATCCATAGAGGGCAAGCGGGGGATGCCTAGGCCCAGACCTCCTTTCCCTGCTCAGTCCGGCCTCTGGGGCAAACCCACAAACATCAACAATGTTGAGACCTTCGCCAATGTGCCCGCCATCCTCCTCAACGGAGCCTCCTGGTACAGTTCCTTCGGGACGGAGAATAGCAAGGGAACGAAGGTCTTCTGCATAACTGGGAAGGTGAAAAATTCGGGGCTCATAGAAGTTCCCATGGGCATCACCCTCAGGGAGGTGATATTCGACATAGGGGGTGGGATCCTCCAGGACAGGGGCTTCAAAGCAGTCCAGACCGGAGGCCCCTCTGGGGGCGTTTTGCCGGAGTCTTTGCTGGATCTCCCCGTGGATTACCAGGAATTGAGCAAAGCTGGTTCCATAATGGGCTCGGGAGGACTGGTGGTCATGGACGAGGCCACGTGCATGGCAGACGTGGCCCGTTATTTCCTGACATTCACCCAGAGCGAATCTTGCGGGAAATGCACACCTTGCAGAGAGGGCTTACAGCGAATGTATCAGATCCTTGACCGCATCTGCCAAGGGAATGGCAGGCCAGGGGATATAGAGGATCTGGAGGAATTGGCGAGATCAGTGAAGGATGCATCCCTTTGCGGCTTGGGTCAGACAGCTCCCAACCCTGTGCTCACCGTGCTGAGATACTTCAGAGAGGAAGTGGAGGCCCATATAAGGGAAAGGAGATGCCCTGCGGGGGTATGTGTCGCTCTCATTCGGTACGAGATCGACCCCGAGAAATGCAAGGCTTGTGGGATATGCAGAAAGAAATGCCCTGTCGGCGCTGTAGAGGGTGCTCCCAAGGTTGTGCACAGGATTTTGCAGGACAAGTGCATAAAATGCGGCACATGTCTTGAGGTTTGTCCACCTAAGTTTTCGGCTGTTCGCAAGGTGTAAGGAATCACCATAGCGGATGGATGGGGAGGCACAGCCAAGACAAGGCATGTGGGTTGCGGCGGGAAGAGTGCGCGCTTCGAGGGAATAGTCCAATCTTTCTAGGAGCGGTCCAATGGATACGGTGAGGCTGGTCATAGACGGAAAGGAAGTCACCACTGCGGCTGGAAACACCATCCTGATGGCAGCAAGGCAGGCCAAGATCCACATTCCAACCCTGTGCTACCATCCCAGGTTACCCGTTTCAGGTGCTTGCCGGGTATGTGTGGTGGAAGTGGAAGGGAGGCCTGCGCTTGTGGCCTCATGCGCCATGCCAGTGGCCGAGGGCATGGTAGTGCACACAAAGACCGAGAGGGTCCTGAGGGCAAGAAGGCTAGTTGTGGATCTGCTCCTCGCCAGTGGAGACCACAACTGTCTCCTCTGCCAATCCAATGGATCCTGCGAGCTTCAGGATCTAGCGTATGAACTGGGAATAGAGAGTTTCCGCTTCCCAGTAGACTCTCCTGGCTATCCCAAGGACACCTCAAATGCCATGATCGAACGTGACCTCAATAAGTGCATCTTGTGTGGGAGGTGTGTCAGGGCCTGCAACGAGGTTCAGGTAAATGAGGTCATAGACTTTGGCTACAGGGGAGGGAAGGCCAAGATAGTCACTGCCTGGGACTTGCCTTATGGTGAATCCGAGTGTGTGTTCTGCGGGGAGTGCGTCTCAGTCTGTCCCACGGGAGCTCTCACGGAGCGTCAAGCCAAATTCAAGGCAAGGCCTTGGAAACTCCAGAAGGTCCGCACCACTTGCGCTTATTGCGGTGTCGGGTGTCAGCTGGAGCTCAATGTGGCAGAGGGCCAAGTAGTCAAGGTGACGAGCGATTACAGGTATGGGCCTCCAAATTTCGGAAGCCTCTGCGTGAAAGGACGATTCGGCTATGACTTCATCCATCATCCCGAAAGGCTCAAAACTCCGCTCGTGAGGGAGAAGGATTCCTTCAGGGAAGCGAGTTGGGATGAGGCCCTCGAGCTTGTGGCCAAGAAGTTCTCGGAGATAAGAAGCCGTTACGGAGCGGATGCACTGGCGGGGCTCACCTCTGCCAAGTGCACAAACGAGGAGAACTACCTCTTCCAGAAATTTTTCAGGGCTGTCTTGGGCACGAATAACGTGGATCACTGTGCCCGTCTTTGACACAGCTCCACGGTGGCAGGTCTTGCCGCCGCGTTTGGAAGTGGGGCCATGACCAACTCCATCTCGGAGATAGAGAGGGCAGATGTCATCCTGGTAACTGGCTCCAACACAACAGAGATGCATCCGGTCATAGGAAGCTTTGTCAAGAGGGCGGTTCGTCAAAGGGGTGCCAAGCTCATCGTGGTGGACCCGAGAAGGATACCTCTTGTCAATTACGCGGATCTGTGGCTTGCGCCCAAACCAGGGACGGACATAGCGTGGATAAACGGGATGATCCATGTGATCCTTGAGGAAGGTCTGGAGGACAAACAATACATCCAGGAAAGGACAGAGGGCTTCGAGGCCCTCAAAGAGTGCGTCGAGGCCTATACCCCCGAGAGGGTGGAGAAGATAACGGGCATACCCTCCGAGCTCCTCATCGAGGCAGCCCGAATTTACGCTAAGGCCCCCGCAGCATCCATCCTCTATGCCATGGGGATCACGCAGCACACCAAGGGGACGGACAATGTGAAGGCCCTCGCCAATTTGGCCATGTGCTGTGGAAATGTGGGAATTGCCAATGCAGGGGTCAATCCCCTCAGGGGACAAAACAATGTCCAAGGTGCCTGCGACATGGGGGGCCTGCCCAATGTGTTTAGCGGCTACCAGCCTGTCGGAGATCCCCAGGTGAGGGAAAAAATGGCGAAGGCATGGGGAGTGTCCCGCCTTCCCGAGGGCCCTGGTCTCACCCTCATGGAGATGATCCAGGGGGCCCTGGATGGGAAGATAAAGGGGATGTTCATAATGGGGGAGAACCCCATGATATCCGACCCAGACCTCCATCATGTGGAGGAGGCTCTCAGGAGATTGGATTTCCTCGTGGTCCAGGACATATTCTTGACGGAGACCGGTAGATTGGCCCATGTGGTCCTCCCCGGGGCTTCGTTCGCAGAGAAGGATGGGACCTTCACCAATACCGAGAGGAGGGTCCAGAGGGTGAGAAAGGCTGTGGACCCCCCAGGACAAGCAAGGCAGGATTGGGAAATAATATGCGATTTGTCCTCTCGCATGGGCATGGCCATGAGCTACGAGAGCCCAGAGGAGATAATGGAGGAGATAAGGGCCGTGACTCCCAGCTACGGAGGGATCACCTACTCGAGAATTGAGAAAGTGGGTCTCCAGTGGCCTTGTCCCACACTGGATCATCCGGGAACACCCTTCCTCCACAAGGACAGGTTCACGAGGGGAAGGGGACTTTTCCACCCCGTGGAATACAGGCCGGAGCCAGAAGAGCCTGACGAAGAATTTCCCCTCTATCTCTCCACAGGGAGAATCCTGTATCATTACCACGGCGGGAGCATGACCAGGCGATCCGTGGGCCTTGTGGAGAGGGCTCCTGCGTGCGAGGTGGAGATCTCTCCTGAGGATGCCGAGAAACTGGGCATAGGGGACGGAAACAGGGTGCGCATACGATCCAGGAGAGGTCAGATAGAGGCCGTGGCAAGGGTGACGGACAAGGCGGTCGAGGGGACGGTCTTCGTCCCATTCCATTTTGCAGAGGCTGCAGCGAATCTCCTCACCCACTCCCACTTGGATCCCATATCCAAGATTCCAGGATACAAGGTATGCGCGGTGAGGGTGGAACCCGCTTGATGGTGATTTGGCTAGGCCCTGGAAAAAGGAGAGGCATGGTCCTTGGGATCTAGGGCATTTTTTCAGCCAGAAATAGAGACCATGCCCCAGGACAAACTGCGGGAGATGCAGGTGGAGAGGTTCCGCCACGCAGTGGCCAGGGTCATGTCCCACAGCACCTTTTACAGGGAACTTTACGAGAGTGCGGGGGTGGATCCTGAAGAGATTCGGACCTTCGAGGACATAAGGTCTATCCCCCTCATAGACAGAGCCCAGATAGAGAGCTTCTCGCCCCTCACCTCCCTCTGCTCCGATCCCGTGAGGGTCAGGGAGATACATTCCACCTCTGGAACCAGAAGCAGGAAGATCTTCCTTGTGGCAGCCACTCAGCACGACATAGACTACTGGGCTGATATAAACGCGAGAGCCCTGTGGATGGTTGGCCTTAGGCCAGGGGACGTGCTTCTCAATGCATTTCCCACGGGCATCACCACATGGGGTTTCGGTCTCCACTATGGGGCACTGAAACTCGGGATGGCGAGTGTTCCCGCAGGTAGCTTGCCGCCCGAACAACTTCTGGAGCTCCTGTGGGAGGTGGAAGCCACAGCCCTTTGCGCTACACCGTCCAAGGCTCTTAGCCTCTCGAGGCTAGTGGAGAAAAGGAAGGTGGATATGAGAGGCAACACCAGGTGCAGGATAGCGCTCCTGGGAGCGGAGCCGTGGAGCAGGCCCATGAGGGAGAGGATAGAGAGTTCCTTGGGGGTCAAGGCCTATGACCTCTATGGCATGAGCGAGTTCCTTGGCCCTGCCATGGGATGCGAGTGTCAAGTGAGGGACAGGAAATTTGGGATGCACATCTGGGCAGATGCCTTCTTGTGCGAGTGCGTGGATCCCAGGACTGGGGAGCCCATGGGAGAAGGGGAGGAGGGGGAGCTAGTTTGGACCTCCCTCGTCTGGGAAGGTACTCCTCTCATCCGCTACAGGAGCGGAGACCTCTCTGCCATCACATGGCAAAGCTGCGATTGCGGGAGAACCCACCCAAGAATAGCGGCGATAAAGGGAAGGACGGACGATGCAGTGGTCTTGGAGGGCATCATAATTTACCCGAGCCAGGTGGAGGAGACGCTTCTTGCCTTCGAGGAGGCGGGTTCCCAAACCCGCATAGTGGTGGACAGGGACAAGAGGGGGACTGATTTCTTCTGTGTTCGGGTTGAACTCAAGGACAAGTCCCTGCTCCAGGACCAGGCCTTGTGTCAAAGCCTGGCTCGCAAGATGAAGGATGCGGTGAGACAGGCAACTGGGGTCGCGCCCAGGGAGGTGGAGCTTCTTCCACCGGGGGCGTTGAGAAAGGCGAGTGGGTCAGAGGAAAAGACCCCAGTTGTGAGGGTGGAGGACAGAAGGGGCAAGTAGGCGAAAAGGAGGGAGCTTGGGTTGCCTCCCCCAGAAG
>JAPWUY010000122.1 GCA_028275295.1 Thermodesulfobacteriota bacterium
TCATACTCTTGAGCATGGGTTGGCCTCCTTCAGTTCAGCTATCCGTATGGGAGTCTTCTCCCCGTCAGGAGTTCTATGCGGCCCTCTGAAGGGCAACTATCTCGTCACTATTTAGCACCTTGTCTATATCCAGCAGGATCTTTATCCCTCCATCCATCTTTCCTATTCCGAGGATGTACTCTGCCTTCAAGGCCCCACCAAAGCTGGGCGTTTCTTCTATGTCAGAGGCCCTTATGTTGAGGACCTCTGATACGGAATCCACCACAATGCCCATGGGTATCTGGGATGATGTTCCCTTTATTTCCACAACTATGATGCATGTCCTGTCAGTGTATTCGGCATCCGGCATTCCAAATTTTCTCCGAAGATCGACTATGGGGATCACTTTTCCACGCAGGTTTATGACTCCCTTTATGAACTCTGGAGCCAAGGGAACGGACGTAACAGGCATCATCCCTATTATCTCCCGCACCTTCAAAATGCTTATGCCGTATTCCTCCTCGTTGAGAAAAAAGGTAAGGTATTTTCCTTCCTTGCCGCCACTTCTTGTGGTCGCATCCCTTTGATTTTCGCTAGCCTTCATGTCCTCCTCCCTCCTTAAAGGATATTTGGCCTCGCATTTCTTTTGGGCCTTTTGGTTCGTGGAGGTGATCGTTTTGCCTCCTTGGGTTTCGAAATCTCTCGTGTTTCTCTTCCCCCGCACAAACCAAAAGAAAGACTGGGGGATGGCCTCTGCCGTCGGGCGAGGAGCCTCGGATCCCGTGTCTTTCGAGGCCCCCCAATTACGTATCGGAAAAAATTCCAGGAACTTTAGTCCATAGTTTTGAGCGCTGCCGGATGCTTCCAGGCAATGGTATGAGGACTCACTTGGGGGATGGGACCATGGTCCAAGTATCGGGCCTTCAACTGAGACGGGGTGCGGTGCGAGGCCTCATAAACGCCGAGGCATTCGACCACTGGCCGCGGATAGGGGAGAGGCCGGTGGACTAATGGGGATATGCCTCGGTGTTCCCTAGGCCCCCAGGGGCGTGCAGAGCCCGCCCCTTCGCTGGCGAGGCAAGCCCATTACGGATGGCTTATCGGGGAAGACCTGGCGACCACGTGAAGGGCGGTTTTCTCGGAGGGGCGCACTCTGTGCGCCCGTGTGGCAAGGCCGTACGCAAGCCCGGGTATGGCATGATCAGCGAGGAGTAGGCGAAAGGCCGGTGGCCTATTGGGGATAGGCCTTTGGTGAGACCGGCTCGCTCGCTTGCGGGCGTGCGGAGCCCGCCCCTCCGCGGGGGGACTAGCCCAGCATGGATGGCCGTGCGGGGAAAGGTCGGAGATGACGCCGAGGGGGGTTTTCTCGGAGGGACGCACTCTGTGCGTCCGCGTTGCCGGGCCGTACCCAAACCGAGGCATAACATGATCAACGGGGGCAATCGAACGCCCGGGGGCCTAACGGGGCCATCCCCTGGCCGGAAGCTAGGCCTCCTTTGCGGGCGTGCAGAGCCCGCCCCTCCAGGGGGGGGGACTAGCACAGCATGGATGGCCGTGCGGGGAAAGGTCGGAGATTACGCCGAGGGAGTCTTCTCGGAGGGGCGCGGTCTCCGCGTCCGGATTGCTAGGCATCACGAATGGCGAGGACCTTCATTACCGCCGGAGGTTAGGCGAGAGGCCGGCGGTTTAATTGGAATACACGGGGAGGGGGTTAGGCCTTCCTCACGGGCGTGCAGAGCCCGCCCCTCCGCGGGGGGACTAGCCCAGCATGGATGGCCGTGCGGGGAAAGGTCGGAGATGACGCCGAGGGGGGGTTTTCTCGGAGGGACGCACTCTGTGCGTCCGCGTTGCGAGGCCGTGCCCATACCGGGGCATAACATGATCAACGGGGGCAATCGAACGCCCGGGGGCCTAACGGGGCCATCCCCTGGCCGGAAGCTAGGCCTCCTTTACGGGCGTGCAGAGCCCGCCCCTCCGCGGGGGACTAGCCCAGCATGGATGGCCGTGCGGGGAAAGGTGGGAGATGACGCCGAGGGAGTCTTCTCGGAGGGGCGCGGTCTCCGCGCCCGCATTGCCAGGCCGTACCCAAACCGAGGCACGACATGATCAACGGGGGCAAACGAACGCCCGGTGGCCTAGTGGGGGCAATCCTCCGGTGCAAGCAAGGTCCCCTTTACGGGCGTGCAGAGCCCGCCCCTCCAGGGGGGGGACTAGCACAGCATGGATGGCCGTGCGGGGAAAGGTCGGAGATGACGCCGAGGGGGGGTTTTCTCGGAGGGGCGCACTCTGTGCGTTCGCGTTGCGAGGCCGTGCCCATACCGGGGCATCTGATTAGTCGAGATGGTCGGGCGAAAGGTCCGAGGCGTAGTGGCGATGTGTCCGGGTGAAGCTAAAGCACTCTTTGCGGGCGTGCGGAGCCCGCCCCTCCGCGGGGGGGCAGGCCAAGGTGAGGTGACCTTTGGGGGAGAACGCGAAGATAATGCGGAGGGTGGTTTTCTCGGAGGGGCGCGGTCTCCGCGCCCGTGTGGCAAGGCCGTACGCAAGCCGAGGCATAACACAATCATTGGGGGCAAACGAACGCCCGGGGGCCTAGCGGGGCGGTCCCTCGCTCCAAGCGAAGCCTCATTTGCGGGCGTGCAGAGCCCGCCTTTCCGCCACGGTGTGCATGGAAGGCAGACGACCTCACGAGGTACATCCCAGAGTCCGCGAGATGCGGTTCTTTAGGACGTGAAGAGGAACTGGGCCCGCAGGGTAATAAACTTCGGAAAACAATCCGCACCAATTTCAAGCCGTTTTTGTGTTGCAGGCGAAGGAGGGCTGGGGCCCCTCTTACGGAGGCCCCAGAAGGGGTGGGGAACTCGAGGAGGGATTGAAGGGGAGGGACGATATTAGTTGATCTCCACACCAGTTTTCCTGCTTTGCGTCTCCAAGCTAAGTAGCCCAGCGACATCCAAGATCAAGGCCACTCTCCCATCTCCCAGGATCGCTCCCCCGGAGACCCCTGGAAGTTGCATGAGTTTCTCCCCCAAACTCTTTATCACCACTTCTTGCTTTCCTAGAACCTGGTCCACAAGGAGACACCTCAAGTCTCCCTCGTTTTCCACAACTATTCCCAATGCCTCAGAAGGCCTGGTCCTAGCCGTCGGGATCCCAAAAACCCTGTGGAGCCTGACAAGGGGAAGGAGCCTATCTCTCACCCTGATCATTTCTCCTCGGCCATGCACCGTGGAGACCGATCCTTCCGAAGGCTGGAAGGTCTCCCTTATGTTCATGGTAGGAATTATGTAGCGCTCCGCCCCCACTCGCACCACCATCCCGTCTATTATTGCAAGGGTAAGAGGAAGTTTTATGGTAACAGTGCAGCCTACTCCCTTCTGGGAGTTTATCTCTATCCTCCCGCGAAGTTTCTCTATTGCCCTTTTCACGACATCCATACCGACTCCTCTTCCTGACACGTCCGTGACCTGATCAGCCGTTGAGAAGCCCGGTTGAAATATGAGTTGATCTATCTCGTGGTCAGATAGCTCTTCGTTTTCCCGGACAAGCCCCTTTTTCCTCGCTTTCCTCAGAATCTTTTCCCTGTCCAGTCCACCCCCATCGTCCTGAATCTCTATTATCACGTGTCCTCCCTTGTGATATGCCCTCAAGTGCACAGTGCCTACGGGGGGCTTGCCCCTCTCCCTTCTCACCTCTGGTGGCTCGATCCCGTGATCCACTGAGTTCCGGATCATGTGAACCAAGGGGTCGTGGATGGCATCCACCATGTTCCTGTCTATCTCGGTAGTCTCCCCGGACATCACGAGTTGAACCGGCTTTCCAGATTTTCTGGAAAGATCCCTCACCAGCCTTATCATCTTCTGGAAGGTGTTCTTGATGGGGACCATGCGCATGGACATGGCTGTTCTCTGGAGTTCCGACGTGATTCTGCCCAGGTGGCCGAAGTCCTTGGCAAGCCTGTGATCCATGATCTCCTGTATTCTGGGATTCTGTCTTATCAAGGATTGAGCTATCACGAGCTCTCCCACCATGTCCACAAGATTGTCGAGTTTGAACATGTCGACTCTTATGGTCCCGGAAAGCCCTCCCGAGCGTGGCTCCTCGGCACTCGTCTGCTGGATGGCATCCTGTATCTTGAGGGCCTTTTCCACGTCCTTCCTCTCGACCTTTTTCTGTTCCACGAGGATCTCCCCCAACGGCTTCTCAGGGGAAACGGTCCGCTGGATCTGGAGAGCCTCTGCCACATCCTCTGGCGCGACCCTCTGAGTTGCGGTGAGAATTTCCCCTACGAGGGGGACTTCTTCTCCCTCCTCGCATGTCTTGGATTCTGTCAGGTCAGAGAGCCTCTCCAAGAAATCTTCCAATTTCTTGGAATGATCCTCCCCCTCCTGGCCCTCCATTCTCCTCTGGATACTCGCCAACATCGCCTTCAGGATGTCCACTGCCTCCAGAACGAGGTCTATGACATCCTGGGTTATGATCATCTGACGATTTCTGGCCCTGTCCAGAACGTCTTCGACCCTGTGGGCGAGGGTGTGGACGTCCTGAAGATTCAGGAATCCTGAGACTCCTTTTATGGTATGAAAAGGCCTGAAGATCCTGTGGACGGCCTCCAGGTTGCTCGGATCGTCTTCGAGGGCTATTATTTCCACCTCTATGGACTCGAGATTTTCCCTGGCCTCGGCCAGAAATTCCCTCAGAAGTTCGGGGTCAGAGATATAGTCACTTCCACTGGATGTCTGGGCCGATGGAGCTCCCTGGCTTTGACTGGGACTCTCCTGCTGAGTATCTCCCCCAAGGCCATCCTCCTTTTCTGTGTCGAGGAGCTGACCTTTGCTGGTCAAGACTTGAAGGGCCATCTCCACCTTGGGCATGGCCTCTTCCCATGAGATTTGGCCCATGATGGCCTCCTCGACCAGGCCTCTCAGTTCCGAAAGTGCCTTTCTCACATGGGATCTCTCTCCAACTTCAGGATGGGAGTCCAGGTAATCCAGGCTTTGAAATATTGGCCCAAAGGTGCTGAGATCCCCCGGGGTTGCCAAGACGAAAGCTGCTGCCAGCTCCTGAACCTTGGATTGAAAGTCATCTGTCTTAGAAATGTCGGTCACGGGCGTTCCTCCTCAGAGAGATTTCTCCTCCACCTTCGGCTCTAGGGGGGCGTCTCCATCCATATTCTGTCTCCCCCCTTCTCCTTGGCCCTGTACAGGGCCTTATCTGTGAGCTCCATGATCCCATCCACGGAGAGGGCCTTTTCTGAGCTCCAGTGAGTTAGGCCCACGCTCAATCCTATCCTCGGGGTTCCGTTCCCGGATCCTCGGAACTCCCTTCTCATGGCCTCGAGGATTCTTTCGCACACCCTCAGCCCACTTTCCCCATCGGCCTGGGGCAGGATCAAGAGGAACTCATCTCCTCCGAACCTACCTATATGATCGGTCGAACGCGCTGTTTTCTTTAGTACCCCTGCTACCTTTCTCAGCACCTCATCTCCGGCCGCATGGCCTAGAGTGTCGTTGACTTCCTTGAACCCATCTAGGTCGAGGAGGGCTACACAGAAAGGCTGTCCATAGCGCTTGGATCGCCCCATCTCCATCTGGAGAAGTTGCTCTATGAAGTAACGATTGTGAACAGAGGTGAGCGCATCTGTCATGGCAAGCCTTCCCACCCTCTTTATGGAAGAGACCCACCTTCTCAGCCTCACAGCTTCAGCCAGCGTATCTCTGAGAATTGCTCGAACCTGCTCGGGGTCTCTCAACATTCTCGCGGAGAAATATCCCAGGAATCCTTCCTTCATGCACCTGGCCGCGAGGGTCTCATCCCCTGTCCTCGTTGCCATGACCGCAGGCAGCCAGATCCCCAACTCCTTGAAAGATCTGAGGAGCTCACCTCCGGTCATCTCCCCTAGTCGATATCCTGTGACCATCATGTGAAACTCGCCAAACCGGATCATTTCCATCGCATCCGAAACACTGTGGGCAGTGAAGATGGAGGCCCTGGGGGAGATGGTATCGAACAGTATCTTCTCTATCCCTTTGTGAGGGGGCTTTTCGGGAACCCACATCACGGAGACATGGGAGGGGCTCTCATGGGGTTCGGGCCCATTCCATTGGGGCGGCTCGAAGAGGGTCTCCTCAAGTTGTCTCACCTTGTGGATGACCTCCTCTGCCTGATTCTCGAGAACGGAGGATGCCTCATCTGAGCTTGGAGACACCCTCAGCAGTTCTGTGGCATTGCGGAGGATAGTCAGGGAACTGTTTATGGAATGGATGAGGCACTTGACCTGAGTCTCGTGGCACTCGAGGGCCACG
>JAPWUY010000123.1 GCA_028275295.1 Thermodesulfobacteriota bacterium
GCACCATCATAGAGATGGGCGGACAGGACTCCAAGCTCATCCTCCTTGCGCCAGAGCCAGGAAACGGGAGGTTGCGCATAGAGGACTTCGCCATGAACAGCCTATGTGCCGCTGGGACAGGATCCTTCCTCGATCAGCAGGCAAGTCGGCTGGGGCTCACCATAGAGCAATTTGGACAGATGGCCCTCAAATCCAAGGTACCTCCAAGAATAGCGGGGAGATGCTCGGTATTCGCCAAAAGCGACATGATCCATTTGCAGCAGGCCGCTACCCCGGACTATGACATCGTGGCAGGGCTTTGCTTCGCAGTGGCCAGGAACTTCAAGGGGACTGTGGCCAGGGGGAAGCCCATGAGACCACCTGTTGTGTTCCAGGGAGGTGTTGCGGCCAACCCGGGCATGATAAGGGCCTTCAGGGAAGTCCTGGAGCTCCGAGAAGAGGAGCTGATAGTGCCGGCCCACTTCGCCTCCACCGGGGCCATAGGAGCAGTCTTGCTTCTCCTTGATGATCCATCCTCCATCAGGCCTTTTCGCGGAAAAGAGGCTCTACAGGAATACATCCGTCAGAATTCCAAGCAACCACAGAGGAAGATCCTCCCACCCCTCTTGAGGCCAGCGAATCTGGCCAAAGGGGCAACTCCGGTAGAGCCCATAAGGGCTCAAGGGGGTGAGAAGGTCAAAGCTTACTTGGGTGTGGATGTGGGGTCCATAAGCACCAATGTGGTGGTCATTGACGAGAAAGGGAGGGTCCTTTCCAAACGCTATCTCATGACGGCTGGAAGGCCACTTGAGGCCGTGAAAAAGGGTCTCAAAGAGGTGGGGGAAGAGGTCAAAGATAAGGTCATAATTGCCGGGGCCGGGACAACGGGCTCTGGCCGCTACCTCACAGGCGATTTCATAGGGGCTGACGTAATAAGGAACGAGATCACAGCTCAGGCAACCGCTGCTGTGGCCATAGATCCACAGGTGGATACAATCTTCGAGATCGGGGGACAGGATTCCAAGTACATAAGCATCTCCAATGGAGCTGTCGTGGACTTTGCCATGAACAAGGTCTGCGCGGCGGGAACGGGCTCCTTCCTCGAAGAGCAGGCTGAGAGATTGGGCATATCCATTGAGGAAGAGTTTGCTGAGCTCGCATTTTCATCCCAAACCCCAGTCTCCCTGGGGGAGAGATGCACGGTTTTCATGGAATCCGACCTTGTTGGCCACCTCCAAAGGGGGGCCCCAACCGAGGACCTGGTGGCTGGGCTCGCCTATTCCATAGTGGAGAACTACCTGAACAAGGTCGTGGAGAGTAGGCGCATAGGCAACAGGATATTCTTCCAAGGTGGCCCGGCCTTCAATCACGCGATAGTCGCTGCCTTCGAGAGGGTGCTGGGAAGGCCCGTTGTGGTCCCACCGCACCACGAGGTCACAGGGGCAATAGGGGCAGCGATTCTTGCCATGCGAGAGAATCCCAAGCCTTACAGCTACTTCAAGGGATTCGAGCTGGCAGACAGAAACTACGAGATCTCTCCCTTCGAGTGCAAGGCCTGTCCCAACAGATGCGAGATAAAGAAGGTCGTGGTGGCGGGAGAGGAGGACAAACCCCTTTTCTACGGTGGCAGATGCGAGAGATACGAGAAACCGAGGACAAAAGAGGTCTCCCGTGGGAGGGAAATTCCCGATCTCTTCGCAAAAAGGGAGGAGCTCCTCCTCGGGTCCTATCCCGGCGAGGGACCATCATCTGGCCCCAAGGTGGGCATACCCAGGGCCCTTTTCTTCCTCGAGCTCATTCCCTTTTGGAAGGCCTTTTTCTCCGAGATGGGTTTCCGGGTCGTCCTCTCGAGGCCCACAACCAAAGAGACCATCCACAGAGGAGTCGAGAAGGTCGTGGCCGAGACTTGCTTCCCGATAAAAGTCGCTCTGGGCCACATAGACGATCTTCTGGAGCAGGGAGTCGAGTATCTCTTCCTTCCTAGCATCATAGACATGCGTAAGCCCAGGGAGGATCTTCCCCAGGGCTACAATTGCCCATACGTGCAGACAATCCCATATACGGCGCGATCCTCTTTCCACTTCGAGGCTATGGGGGTGAAGCTTTTGAAGCCGCCTTTGCGCTTCGGGGCCCCGAGGGAGAAGCTCCACAGAGAGCTCGTCAAGTTCGGGAGGTCCCTCGCAGTGGGATCTCGGGTGGTGAAAAGGGCCATAGATGTGGCAGAGGAAGCCCAGGCTAAATTCTCTCGAGCCATGGCAGCCATGGGCGAAGAGGTCTTGGGGAGTCTTTCCCAAGAGGACAAGCTGATGGTGATAGTGAGCAGAGTTTACAACGGTTGCGACCCGGCTGTGAATTTGAACATTCCGAGGAAGCTCAGGGACCTGGGAGTGCTGTCGATCCCCTTGGATGCCATTCCTCTGGAAAAGGTCGAGCCAGACGATGAGATCCTGGGCCATTACTGGCGTTACGGACAGAGGTTCATGGCCGCAGCAAAGCTTCTCAGGGAGGACCCGAGGCTCTATCCCATATACATAACCAACTTTGGTTGCGGGCCAGACTCCTTCATAGGTCACTTCTTTCACAATGCGATGGGAGGGAAGCCGTTCCTTCAGATAGAGATCGATGAGCACAGCTCGGATGTGGGGGCCATAACGAGGCTCGAGGCCTTCCTGGACAGTCTCAAGAATGCGCCGAGGGTCTCCAACGGGCCGCTGAGGCCAATAAAGAGGCACGGGTCAGTTTCCATAGGAAGAGATAGAGTGGTGTTCCTCCCCTACATGACCGATCAGGCAAAGGCCGCTGCAGCGGCTTTCGAGGCGAGTGGCGTTCCGGCGAGGGTCCTTCCCGCCACCACCGAGGAAACTCTCCGATTGGGAAGGAGATACACCTCCGGGAAGGAGTGTTATCCCGCAATCCTCACAACTGGAGACATGCTCTCCTGGGCGATGAGACCCGATTTCGATAGAAAACACAGCGCCTTTTTCATGCCAGGAGGCTCTGGGCCTTGTCGGTTCGGTCAATACAACAGGCTCCACCGTCTGGTTCTGGATCAGGCAGGCTTCCACGATGTTCCCATATATTCGCCGGTTCAGGACCAGGAGATGTACAGACAACTCGGCATTCTGGGAAAGACCTTCGTCAAGCTGGGTTGGAAGGGAGTCGTTGCAGTGGATTTCCTGGAAAAGGCCCTCTGGGAGATAAGGCCAGTGGAGAAAACTCCAGGAGAAGCAGATAGGGTCTACCAGTTTTACCTGGAGAAGATCTGCGAAGAGATAAGAAACGGAAACGGAGACCTCTATCCAATTCTCGAGGAAGCGAGAAGGGCATTCGAGGAGATACCAAGGCTAGAGAGAGCGGACAAGCCCATTGTGGGAATCGTGGGTGAGATATACATAAGATCCAATCCCTTTGCCAACGAGCGTCTGATAAGGAAGCTCGAGGCTCTCGGGGCCATCGTGTGGATGCCCCCCATATCGGAATGGCTTCTCTACATAAACCGCATGGCCAAAAGACACGCCCTGAGGGACAGGAAGTGGTCGAACTATTTCAGGACAGCTCTAAAGGAATGGTTCCAAAAAAGGGACGAGCACAGAATGGAGGAGATATTCCACGGGCTGGTGAGAAATCTCAAGGAGCCATCCATCAAGGAGACGATGAGGCTGGCATCTCCTTATGTTCACGACTCCTTCGAGGGAGAGACCATCCTTAGCATAGGAAAGGCGGAGGATTTCTTCAGAAAGGGAGTAAGCGGCATAATAAGTGTGGGACCCTTCACCTGCATGCCCGGGACAATTGTCACTGCCATCCTCAAAAGGTTCAGGGAGGAACACGGAGGTATTCCTATCCTGAATCTCTTCTTCGATGGCCAGGGAGAAAGCGCCAACGAAAACCGTCTGGAAGCCTTCATATACCAGGTGAACCAGTACAGGGAGAGGATGCAGGAAGGGTAAAGTGCTATCCCATTTGGCCCCGATTCTACGCGGAATATCTCGAGATGTAACGGGGCAGTAAGGGACTCGAACCCCTGATGTGCCACGGTTTGGAGGATGATGGTGGCCGAGGGATGGTAAATGAGGGCTCGAAAGGGAAAGCTCGGGAGATCCGAGAGATCTCGAGGCTGGGTGGTTCCCAAGGGGCCAGAGGTCCCGAGGGATTTGCGCCGAGGCCCTCGTGAAGATATGATTCGAGACCGGAGGTAGAAGAAAGCGACATTGAGGGAGCAAAAGGGGGTAAGATGAAGGAAAAAGAATGCAAGAACTATGAGGCCAACAGAAAAAGGTGCAATTGCTCCTACGAGCCATGCGGCAAAAAGGGTTATTGCTGCGAGTGCTTGCATTATCATCGCTCGAGAGGAGAGCTTCCTGCATGCTTCTTCCCGCCAGAGGTCGAGAGGACATATGATAGAAGTATCCAGAGATTCATCTCCTTGCAGAAAGCGAGGGCATGAGTGGCAGTGGAGAGCAGAGGCCGGAAGATAGTCTATGGTCCCGTACCCTCCAGAAGGCTCGGCAGGTCTCTGGGTATAGACCTCATCCCCTACAAGACCTGCTCCTTCGATTGCATCTACTGTCAGCTCGGGCCAACCCCCAAGACAACCATAAGGAGAAGGGCTTACACACTGCCCGAAGAAGTGGTCTCTGCAGTGAGAGGGAGGTTGGAGAAGGGGACGCATGCGGACTTCCTCACCCTCTCGGGATCCGGTGAGCCCACTTTGGAGCTAAATCTCGGTGAGATCCTCAGGGCGCTGAGGAGAGAATTCTCCCAGAGGATAGCTGTGCTCACCAATAGCTCCCTCCTTCACATGAAGTCGGTGAGGGAGGCCCTCTCCTCGGCCCATGTGGTCCTCCCTTCCTTGGATGGATGGAAGGAGGATACGTTCCAGAAGGTGAACAGGCCGCACCCCTCCGTGAGCCTGGAGAAGGTCCTGTTGGGGCTCAAGAAATTGAGGGGGGAATTCAAAGGGGAAATATGGCTCGAGGTCTTGCTCGTAGAGGGGATAAATGACGATCCTCGAGACATACCTCTGCTTTTGGCTGTCCTCCAGGATATCGCCCCAGATCGCATCCAGATAAATACAGTCACGAGGCCTCCTTCCCTTGCATGGGTCAGACCCCCAAAGAGGGAGAGATTGGAGGAGTTTGCGGCGGCCCTGGGGCCCAAGGCCGAGATAGTGGCATCCTTCAAGGCTGGGTCCGAAAGGATCGTGACCTCGGAGCTGGAAAGGAGGCTCGTGGAGACTGTTTCCAGAAGGCCCCTTTGTGCTGAGGATGTGGCTTCCATCTTCGGTATGGAGATCTCCATGGCAGATTCCCTTCTCGGCAGGTTAGCCAGGGAAAAAGGGTGGATGGCTGTGAAGGTGGAGGAGAAGACCTATTATCGTCCCCGAGGGGAGTCCGCATGATCCTCAGGACCAAGGAAGAGATAGAGATAATGAGACAGGCCAACAGGATCGTGGCCTGCATACTCGATGAACTGGCAGCCCTCATAGAGCCCGGCATAACGACCCGCGAGCTCGACAGATTTATGGAGGAGAGGATAAGGGCCTTGGGCGGTCAGCCAGCATTTCTGGGCTACAGGGGGTACCCTGCTTCGAGCTGTATCTCCATAAACGAGCAGGTGGTCCACGGCATTCCTGGAAGTCGGAGGATAAGGGAGGGCGACTTGGTGAGCGTGGACCTGGGGGTCCTGTACAAGGGCTACTATGGGGATGCGGCTAGGACCTATGGTGTGGGCAAGATTTCCCAGAAAGCTCAAAAGCTCATCAGGGTCACGGAGGAAGCCCTTTACAAGGGAATCGAGACAGCGAGGGCAGGAAACAGGCTTTTCGATATATCCCGGGCCATCCAGAGCTGGGTAGAGAGCAACGGATTTTCAGTGGTGCGAGACTTTGTTGGCCATGGTATAGGAAAGAACCTCCACGAAGATCCTCAAGTTCCCAATTACGTGCCCAGAAGCCCATATAATCCCCTTCTCGAGGCTGGAATGGTCCTGGCACTGGAGCCCATGGTCAATGCTGGAGACCACAGGGTCAAGGTCCTCCCCGATGGTTGGACAGCGGTCACAGTGGATGGATCCCTTTCCGCTCATTTCGAGCACACAATAGCCATCACTGAGGATGGCCCGGAGATTCTCACCGTGTGCAATTGAAGGAAAGGCCTCGAGCTCAGGGAGCACAGACCGAAAGTTTGACAAGGTCTTCGGGGAAAGACCCAAATCCGGAAAGGGCAGGTGACAGGCCTT
>JAPWUY010000124.1 GCA_028275295.1 Thermodesulfobacteriota bacterium
GGGAAAGGTCCATTTTTCGGGGAAGGTTCCGACAGCGGGGATGTCATCGAGGGAGAGGGTGCTGAAGCTGGTTTCTTTGGGTGTGGATGTGCTTGTCTGCGGGGGGATAAGCAGGGGAGTCCAAATGGAGCTTGAGAGAAAGGGAATAAAGGTCCTGGCCAATATGGAGGGTGATCCCATGGAGGTCATCTCCTCTTTAGGGGATTGCGGGGCCAGAGGTTCTTCAGCTTCCGGGAGGAATTGAAAGGGGTGATAGAGGAGTGAATGGAGTCCAGTCTCCTTGCAAGGGCAGGATACCCAATTTGAGGAGGTGAGGGGGAAATGAAGGGCATAAGCGATCTCAAGAGGGCCGGAGCGGAAGAAGTCGTAAACCAGATATG
This sequence comes from Thermodesulfobacteriota bacterium, assembly GCA_028275295.1. GTDB lineage: Bacteria > Desulfobacterota > Desulfocorpusculales > Desulfocorpusculum > Desulfocorpusculum > JAPWUY01. Next base: position 381 of record JAPWUY010000124.1, read on the forward strand.
TCGTCTTCTAGGGGGCGTGTCCCTCGAGAGGATGATACAGCTTACCCATTTGGGTGAGCTCCTCACCCATGATCCCGAGATAAAGAGGGTGGTGAGAGGGGTTAGATCCTACCTTCAGGATGAGAACCATTCAGCGAGGAGGCTTTTCGCCAGGGTGATGGAATATCTTCCCAGGGAGAACAGGGAAAAGCTCTTCAAGAGTCTTTTCCTTCACGGGTTTTTCTTGGGCAAAAGGAAGAGAGAAGAGTTCGCCAAGGAAAACGGATACGAGCCTCCTCTCCTCATGATCCTTAGCCCCAGTTGGCAGTGCAACCTGAGATGCAAAGGGTGCTACACACTGGGATATGCGAGAACCTCCAAGGGTCTCTCCAAGGAGGTGGTCGAGAGGATCCTCGGAGAGTGCGAGGAGATGGGCATCTTCTTCGTGACCATCTTGGGAGGGGAGCCGCTCATGTGGCCGCACCTTCTCGATGTCATAGGATCCCATCCCAATATCTTCTTCCAGGTCTACACCAATGGGACTCTCCTCACCGAGGAGATAGCTCGAGAGCTTTCCAGACTGGGAAACGCGGCTTTGGTCTTCAGTATCGAAGGTGGGGAGGAGGAGACGGACTCCTGGAGGGGGAAGGGCGTTTATGCCAAGATCATGCACGCAATGGACCTGGCAAGGGAAGCGAGACTCATAATAGGCACATCGGCGACAGTCACATCCCAAAACGTGGAGGTGGTATCTTCGGACGACTTCTTGGACTTCATGATCTCCAAGGGCTCCTTGGCCCAGATGTACTTCCTTTACCTACCCGTCAATGGAAAGGCTGACTTCTCCCTCATGGTCACGCCTGAACAGAGGGATCTCTTGAGGAGAAGAGTCCTCACTGCTAGAAGGACGAAGCCAATTTTCATAGTTGATTTCTGGAACGATGGCCCTTACGTCGACGGATGCATAGCAGGAGGAAGGAGCTACTTCCATGTAAACGCAAACGGAGATGTGGAACCCTGCGTCTACACCCATATCGCAGTTGACAACATTCACGAGACAAGCTTGAAGAAGGCCCTAAATAGCGAGCTTTTCAGGGCCATAAGGGCAAGGCAGCCTCACAATAGGAATCACCTGAGGCCGTGCATGATCATAGATAACCCCCATGTCATGAGGGAGATAATAGAGGAGCTCCATCCCCGATTCACCCATCCCGGGGCAGAGGAGATTTACACCCGTCTCAAGGACAAGATGGATGAGTACGCTGCGAGATATGCCAGGCTCGCAGACGAGATCTGGAAAAAGGAATACTCGTGGTGCTGGGCAAGCTGCGCCAAGGAAGGAGAAGAGTTTCGGAAAGAAGAGGCTGTAGCTACAGCTAACTGATGTGAGATGAAGATCCCTTTTGGCTAGAAGTGAAAACGAGCGGCTCGAGTATCCCCTTCCCGATCCTGAGGGGAGAGGTCAGATGCCCCCTTTTCCCTTGGGCTCGAGTCTCGGAGAGGGCCATGGAGCTGGAGTCTGAATTGGAAAGGGTGTACAGAGCCTTCAGGTCTTCCCTCACGAGCTCGGAAGCCAGGGCTGGAGGCTCTGGGGTCATGTTCTCCTCCTTGGAGATGCGCTCTAGGGGCTGGGAAGTCCTCTTGGAAGGGGATCGAGCCATAAATGAAAACATCCGATTCAGGATCCCCCTCTCCTTTCCAGAAAAAGGGATCCCAGCAGACCAATGCCTCATTTTGGGTCACGGATTCAACGAGACGGACTACGCCAAGATCTTCCCTTGGTCTTACTTTCTATGCCGGGAACTCGGGATCCCAGTTTTGGTTTTTCCGTGCGCCTTTCATCTGAACAGGAGGCCTTCTCACTGGGTCAAGCTGAGTAGGTCCCTTTACCACAAGAGGAGACAGATCAAGGCCAATCGCTCCTCGAGTCCTTTCAACTCTGTGGCGAGCGAGAGGATGTCAGAAGCTCCCCAGAGATTCTTCCTGGGCGCTCTCCAAAGCCACGGGGACTTGCTCGATCTCGTGAGGCTCATCCGCTCGGGAAAGCTCAAGGTGGCTTCTGGGGGCCAACTCCTGGCCTTGACCCAAGAGGGCGCCATCGTCCACTTTCTCGGATACTCCTTGAGCGGTTACCTTTTCTTGGGCGAGCTTCTCCTGGATGGTGAGGGCCTCTTCGAGGAAAGTAAATGCGTTCTTTTCAATTCCTTCGCGGCCTGGGATGAGGCCAATCCGGTCAGTGTCTTGGTTGTGGATGAGGAGGCTTATCGCAAAGGCACGGATTTCTATTTGGGAACGTACAGGCTGAGTTCCCCCAAGGAATTCGTGGCCCTCTATGAGGATAGCCGAGAAGGTGTGCTCTTCAGGAGACTCTTTCTGAGAGACAGTGGCTTCTCCCCCTTGAAGGCCGAGCTAGCCCCTTTGAGGGAGAGGCTTCTCCTCGTGGCTGATCCCCACGATCCCATTTTCCCGGGCAAGGCCATAGCGAGGCACCTTGGGGAGGGGATGGCAACGGTCTTTCTAACACTCGGAAGGCACGAGTTCCCCTTTAACATCTCGAGGACAGATAGCGAGAGCTTCCACCACCTGGCCAAGGCCATGAGGCGAAGTTGGCTACCAGCTCCCTCCTACAGGGAGGTGTTCCAGAATTGGCTCGCCTTAATCGTGAGGTTCCTCACCGGGTCTCCCTTTGGAGAGAAATGACACCCCTTCCGAAGGCTTGGCCTTCTCGGGGGCAGGTCCTCTCGCCATTCCTCCAGGAAGACCCTCGTTCCCAGAGTGGGGGAGGTCCCCCCGTTTCCTTTCGCTCAGAACGGCGGAATCCAATCCGGATCTCCGCAACTTCTTACAAGTCGCCGCTTTCCTGCGCCCACAGGTGAAACAAGACCACACGCAGGGGATTTGGAAGGGCGGGCGTCTTTCCCAGCGCAAGAATGAGGATTAGGAAAGTCGCACCTCCCTTGCGCCGTACGGCCTCTCGAGCCCTGCAAGACCCACTCCTAGGGTAAATACCTCCCTTGCGTCCGTGCCCCAGAGGCAAGGACCACGGGCCCAGCTCCCAGGTCTATGTCGACATCCAACCTTTTCTTTGGACCGGATATACCCGCCTGGCTTAACCGCCTAGCTTGTGGGGATCCTTTAGTGATATGCACCCATCTGTTGCGACCCAGAAAAAGCGTCCTCCACTCATACTCCATAACTCCGGAGACTGGTTTTCAAGCCGACTTTTCAGCCATTCGAGCTTCTTGAGCACTTCTCCAACATTGCTTGATGAGGCGGGGTGGAATTCAACCCATATCGCTAGCTCGCGACTGGAACGCCTATAACCGATACCGTAGTCCCAGCGCCGATCGTTTGGTAGTGCCTTAGCCAACCCTCGGTCCAGATCCACGCTGCCCGTCAGCTTTCCAGGATTCTTGCAATGGATCTTTGCTCGATTGTCTGACCTCAAGGCCTGCAAGCCACGTTGGTAAAAATTTCGCAGCACAGGAGAGGCCTTCACTGGTCGTTCAAATTGGGTCATAGCTACCGGAAGGGTTACGTTGGGAATTCGCCACGATGCTTGCTATGAAATCGTTGACCCTGCCGCTGAATTCTGTCAAGCCACCCCAACCAGCTTCCTCAGCACGATCCGATCCAGGATCCAGGTTGGAGATGTCCGCCACCAACCCCTGTTGGTTGAAGTAATACACTCGAACGTGCTTTTGAATCGCTTTCTGGGCGACTTTTTTCATCGGATCGCTTTTGCGGACGTCGAACAATTCGAGTAATTTGGTCGGGTCGGCTCGGTGTTCTTTGATGACACGAAGCGCCCAGACAACATCCGACACGTGAGGGGAATGTGTGGAGATACAGACTCTGTAGCCCCTCCAGAGCAGTTCGAACACGAGTAGAAGCACAACAGAGATCGCATTGGGGTGCAATCCCATCTCCGGCTCCTCTATGATGACGCACTGGGTGTCACCACGACGTTGAACTTTTGCAGATGTCATGAGCCAATAGAGGTCCATGAGGAGAGGCACGAACTCCCGCTGGCCGGCTGACCACGCCAAGAAGCCAATGGAGTCCTCCTGCTTTTGGAGGACGAGCCTCTTCTGCGTACGATTCCGGTCCACCACAAGCGCAAAACCACCAAACGCGTGCCGCGACAATAAATTACGGTACTCCTCCTTCAGCCGTCTTGTCTTGGGAAACAAATAGAGTGCCCCGCTGAATTCCTCTTCCATGAGTAACCGAAAGTTCTCGCTAAAATCGCGCGCGGTAAATGGATCTCCGCTGGTGAAGCCCTGGAAGGGGCGGGGCCAGCCATTGGCGAGAGTCAGGACTCGCTGCGCGGGTATGTAAAAGACGGCTGCTTTACGACTACGGGCCCTCCGTATGGCCAACTCCTCGATACCGACCGACTCACCGTTGACCTTAATGCGACTCTCGGTTTCGCGCCATACATTTTGCATCCCCTCTCCGAGGTAGACACTCAAAAACCGCTCGATTTCGCCTTTCCAGTCGATGCCATGTTTGCGCAATTGATCGTGTATGTACCCCGTATCCTCAACGAGCTTGAGAAACTGAAGAAAAATGCTCTTGCCCGTGGCTTGAGGACCCACGAACACGGTCAAGTCCCCCAAGGTCACATCTGCCTTTTGGATTTGACCGACTCGTTCAACTTCCAACGACCGCGTTTTCATTCCGAAGCCTGCCCCTCACTCATCATTGTTCTACCCCCTTAACCGCTTGTTAAACTAGCGTACTTTCCTCACGGGGCCAATCTAGGGGGTCCCTTCAGAGCCAAACCTCTTCTCGGGGGGCTTTTACCAACCCGGCGCACAAGGTATTTCCCTATTTTTTTCCCCTTCTTCGCGGAGACTGTTGCCTCCTTCGCGAATGAAATCTCGACAGAAAATTCTAAGGTTTCCGAGGGGCCCTTTACCCCTTTCAAATTTTTTGTCTCTTGATGGAGACAGTTGGGGGTATGGGTTAAACCTGGAAGATTGGGGGCGTATACTGGAGAGAGGAAGTCAGGTTTCTGGGGTCGGTCCTCTCAGTAACTGACCTCGAGGAGACTCGTGGGTCTTGTGGGAGAAAAGGAGCGAAGAAAATGTTCCAAGAAGCGAAGCCTCAGCGCGGATCCCAGAAAAGATTGACCCTGGCCATTGGGGGGATGAGCTGTGCCAGTTGTGTGTCGAGAATAGAGAAGGCCCTTTCAGGGATGGCTGGGGTAAGTGAGGCCAGGGTCAATCTCGCTACGGAGAAGGCCTCCATAATGTTCGACCTATCGAGACTTCACCCCAAGGAAATCGTCAACAAGATCGAGGACCTTGGCTACAAGGTGGACTTGGTCGAGGAAAGCTTCGGGGTCAGGGGGATGTCCTGTGCCTCGTGCGTGAGGAGGGTGGAGCGCGCCTTGGAAGGCCTCGAAGGAGTCGTGGAAGTGAGCGTGAATCTGGCTACTGAGAGGGCCTCGGTCCGCTACCTTCGTGGAGCGGTGAGCCCGAAGGAGATCTCAGAAGCGGTGAGAAGCGCAGGGTACGAGATAGTCTTCTCCGAGTCGACCGAGGAAGAGACCATTGACAGGGAGAGAAAGGCCAGGGAAGAGGAACTGAGGAGGCTCAAGATCAAATTTGCCGTGGGCCTTTTTCTCGCCATTCCCATCTTTCTTCTCGCGTACTGGGAGGAACTGGGACTCGGGAACCTTCTCCCCCTCAGCAGGGCCTGGAACTTCTTTTTCCAATTCGTTCTTCAAACCCCGATACAATTTTGGGTCGGATGGCAGTTCTACTTGGGTGCGTGGAAGTCGGCAAAGCACCGATCGGCCGACATGAACACCCTGATAGCTGTCGGGACCTCAGCTGCATACCTCTAT
>JAPWUY010000143.1 GCA_028275295.1 Thermodesulfobacteriota bacterium
TGGAGCCCACATCCCCATTTCCTATCACTGGAACCGAGCAGACCTCCACAAGGGCGCGGATTAGGTGCCATTTGGCTCGTACACTGTACGGCTCGTTCCTGGATCGAGCATGGAGTATGAGGGCATCGGCCCCTTCCTCCTGGGCGATTCTTCCAAGTTCCAAGAAGCACGAGTCAGTGGAGTCCCATCCAGACCTCATCTTCACAGTCAGGGGCACAGTGATTCTCCTTCTCACCTCCCGCACTACTTTGGCTGCGAGCTTGAGGTCCCGCATGAGGGCAGCGCCCCCTCCAGTCTTCACGACCTTGGGTACTGGGCATCCCATGTTTATATCAACCATATCAGCCCCCTCTTCCTGACATATGCGAGCTGCCTCGGCCATGACCCCTGGTGAGGAGCCGAATATTTGAACCCAAAGGGGCCTGTCGGATCCATCGGACCAAAGGAGCTCCAAGGAACGAGGGCTGCGCCTCACAATCCCCTCTGCGCTCACCATCTCGGTGAAAGTTGCAGCTGCCCCCAATCTTCGACACAGGACCCGAAAAGGAAAATCACTGATTCCTGTCATGGGCGCCAGTACGAGGAAGCCCTCGATGGTCTTGCCGCCTATTTTCAGGAAGGAAGAAACCATTGCCTGTGATCCGTCCTCCTCGGGCTTTTCACTTCTCATATGATACAGGAAATAAGATCCTCTTACAGGAAAGGTTCTGTGAGCTTGGAACCGTGTGAGGGCTCCCCTATAATGTTGGCCAAGGGTTCTTGGCTGACCTGAGGCCTGAGACCCAAAGGGCCTTTCCACGAAGCCACAGGCTCAACTCCAGCTCCGGGAAGAGAGGCCGGTGAGGAAGCTCAGCACCAAGAATCTCCAAGGGGAGGAGCAAAGGGATGAGCACTTCATGAGGCTCGCCCTCAGGCTTGCCAAGAAGGGAAAGGGGTGGGTGAGCCCTAATCCCATGGTCGGTGCTGTCCTTGTCAGGGGAGAGCGGGTCATAGGGCAGGGATATCACGGGGTGTTCGGTGGTCCCCATGCGGAGGTCGAGGCCCTCCGATCCGCTTCGGGATCTCTGCGAGACTCCGAGCTTTTCGTCAATTTGGAGCCGTGTTGCCACTACGGCAAGACCCCCCCATGCACCAAGGCCATCTTGGAGGCCGGAATAGGCCGAGTGGTCATAGGGACCCTCGATCCCAATCCTCTCGTGAGAGGGAAGGGAGCTCAGGAGCTCAGGGAGGCAGGGGTGAGTGTGAAGGTAGGGGTCTTGGAGGAAGAGTGCCGGGACCTCAATCGGGTGTTCTTTCACTTCATGGAGTCCGGCAGGCCCTGGGTAACCCTCAAATGGGCCCAGTCCTTGGACGGATACATAGCACCCAAGTCCGGCCGCTCCCGATGGATATCCTCTGAACAATCGAGGAAGCTCGCCCACTCCCTCAGAGCGGAGCACGATGCAGTGCTAGTGGGAGCCGGGACTGTCAGAAATGACGATCCCAGACTCACCGTCAGGCATGTGAAGGGGAGGGACCCTGTGAGGATAGTTCTCACCCAGAGCTTGCAAGTCCCGGTTGAGGCTAGGGTAATGGATCCATCCAGAGGAAGGGTCCTCATCTTCTACCCGGAGCCGGGAGACGAGGAAAGGGTCTCAGCTCTCGAGATGGCGGGAGCTCAACTTCGCGGCTGCAAAAGGGATCCTCAAGGAGGGGTGGATCTGGACTCTCTCCTCGGGGATTTGGCTTCCATGGGGATCTCCTCAGTGCTGGTGGAGGGAGGGGCTAGAGTCCTCACCTCTTTCCTCAAGGCCAGACAATTCCAGAGGGTGGTGTGCTTCGTGGCCCCCATCTTGTTGGGCGAGGGCAAGAGGGCAGTCGAGGATCTGGGAGTGGAGGAGGTCTCACAAGCCCTGAGGTTCTCCTCCGCGAGGCCGAGGAGAGTGGGCACGGATCTCCTTTGGGAATTGGAGGGGCCTGAATCTTGAGGTCGAGGGCAAGAGAGGGGTTTCCCACCTTCATAACCCTGGAGGGGATAGAGGGGAGCGGAAAGACGACACAGATCAGGAACTTGTCCAGGGAGTTGAGGGGCTTGGGACTTTCGGTTTTGGAGACGAGGGAGCCTGGCGGGACGAGATTGGGCGAGGCGATACGTTCCTTGGTCCTCGGGACGGATTTTCAGGAGATGACCCCCCTCGCAGAACTCCTTCTCATTGGAGCCTGCAGGGCCCAACACGTCCATGAGCTCATAAGGCCCGCCCTTGAGATGGGGAAGGTCGTCCTCTGTGATAGGTTCTCCGATGCCACTTTGGCATACCAAGGCTACGGAAGGGGGTTGAGCCTCGAGGAAGTCCGGAAGGTCAATGAGATCTCATCCTGCGGACTTGCCCCGGGCTTGACAATACTCTTGGACTGCCCTGTGGAGCTGGGTCTCAATCGATCAAGGGGAAGGCTCATGAGGGAGGGGAAATCCAAGAGCGAGGGCAGATTCGAATCTCTGGACACGGCATTCCACGAAAGGGTCAGGGAGGCTTACCTCAGGATGGCGAGGGAGGATGAGAGGAGATTCAGGGTAATAGATGCCTCTCGGCCCTTGGAGTTGGTCTCCGAGGATGTCTTGAACTGTGTCAGGCAACATCTGGGGGTTTGAAGGCGTGTCCTTCCGTGAGATCATAGGGCATAGGAGGCCTCTGGAAATCCTGAGAAAGGCCATGCTCAGGGGCAGATTGGCTCACGCATACCTATTCACTGGACCGGATGGGGTGGGCAAGAGGACCACTGCTTTGAAATTCGCCAAAGCGGTTCTCTGCGGCAAAGGGGATGGGGACTCCTGTGGTGAGTGTTCTTCCTGCCTCAAGATGGAGAGCCTCAATCACCCCGATCTTCTGGTCGTGGAACCGAGGGGGGGGCAGATCCTGGTAGATCAAGTGAGGGAGGTTCAGGATAGGCTCCTCTTCAGGCCCCTCGAGGGTGAGGCTAGGATGATAATCCTGGACAGTGCCCATAACCTCAACCCACAGGCCTCGAACGCCTTGCTCAAGATCCTCGAGGAACCCCCCAGGGGTAACATATTCGTCCTCGTGGCCTCATCCGAGTCCTCTCTCCTCCCAACGATAGTGTCGAGGTGCCAGAGGCTTTACTTTGGGCCCTTGATGGATCACGAGGTAATGGGATTCCTAGTGAAGAGGCTAGGCTGGGAGGAGGAGAGGGCCAGAGAGGTGGCGAGGCAAGCCAGGGGAAGCATCTCCGCGGCCCTGGAGCTCGGCGACAAACCCCTGAGGGCATGGAAAGAGGAGGCAAGAAGGATATTGGAGATGGGACGAGATGAGAAATCCTCACCTCTCCTGAACCTGGCCTCGGCATGGAGCAAGGAAAGAAAGGAGACGATGGAGAGGCTCGAGTGTCTGAGGATGGAGATCCGGGAGGCCTTGGTTCAGGAAGCACGGAGGCGGCCCACGGACTCGGGCCCGAGGGAGATCCGGGCGAGGAGGGTGGAGGAACTCCTTTGGATGTGGAGGGAAAGCGGCAAGACAATACAGGCCCTGGAGAGAAACATGAACGTCCAATTGGCCATGGAGGAGCTCCTTATAAGGTTCCACGAGATCAAATCTTCAGGAAAAAGGAGCCTCTATCTCACCTGGATCAGGAGATCATGACCCCATGAGGCTCTTGGGAGTCAAATTCAGACAACATGGAAAGACCTATGTCTTCGACTGCGGTGAGCTCGATTGTTACCTCAACGAGTGGGTGATAGTGGAGACGGAGCAGGGACTAGCCCTGGGATGGGTGGCCCTGGAACCATGGGAACAGGACCCCGAGACGATCCAGCAGGAGGATCTCAAGAAGGTCGTCAGGAAGGCTACCAAGGAGGATCTGGAAAAGGCGCAGCAGTTGAAGGATCTGGCCTCGAAGGCCAAGGAGGCGTGCGTCGAGCTCATAAGGCGCTACGAGCTTCCCATGAAGCTCGTGGAGGTGCAGCCTGTATTCGATGGAAACAGGTTGATCTTCTACTTCACCTCGGAGAGCCGGGTGGACTTCAGGAGGCTTGTCAAGGAGCTAGCCAGGAGATTCCGCTGCAGGGTGGAGATGAGGCAGATAGGGGTGAGAAACGAGGCCAAGATGATAGGGGGGATCGGAAGCTGCGGCCGGGAGCTTTGCTGTGCCACTTTCCTCAAGGGCTTCGATCCTGTGTCCGTCAGGATGGCCAAAGATCAAAACCTCTCCCTGAATCCTCAGAAACTATCCGGTCTGTGTGGAAGGCTCATGTGCTGTCTCGCTTACGAGCACCAGGTCTATCTGGACCTGAGGCAGAGGTTCCCAAGCTGCAAGAAGTGGGTCAACACCTCAAAAGGGGTTGGAAAGGTGAAGAGGCTCAATGTCCTCATGGACAAAGTGATAATAGAGACCCTAGAGGGCGAAGAGGTGGAAGTGGACCTTCAGGAGGTCCTGGAAGTGCTTCCAGGCAAGCCCAAAGCTGAGGAGAAAGGTTGAAGGAGATGGAAGGCAGATTCTACGTCACAACCCCAATATACTACGTCAACGCGGAGCCCCACCTGGGCCATGCGTACACGACCATTGTCGCTGATGTCCTCAGGCGCTTCCATCACATGCTGGGATACGAGACCTATTTCGTCACAGGGACAGATGAACACGGGGACAAGGTCCTGAGGGCAGCCAGGGAAAATGGGATGGAGCCCAAGGCCTTCGTGGACAAGATGAGCCAGTGCTTCAGAGACCTGTGGCCAAAGCTCCACTGCGAGCCCGATAGGTTCATAAGGACCACGGAGCCCGAACACGTCAGGGTCGTTCAGCTGATCCTCCAGAAGGTCTACGATGCCGGAGACATCTATTTCGCCCCGTACGAGGGGTTGTACTGCACGGGGTGCGAGAGGTTCTACACCGAGAAGGAACTGGAAAATGGTCTCTGTCCCCAGCACCTGGTAAGGCCAGAGTTTCGGAAAGAGGAGAACTATTTCTTCCGGATGAGTCGCTACCAGGATTGGCTTCGCCAGCACATAATGGAGAACCCCGATTTCATAAGGCCGGAAAGATACAGGAACGAGGCCCTGGCCATGCTGAGGGAGCCGTTGGAGGACCTGTGCATTTCAAGGCCTCGAAGCCGCCTCGATTGGGGCATTCCCCTTCCTTTCGACCCCAATTTCGTGACCTATGTCTGGTTCGATGCCCTGATAAATTACGTGACAGCCATAGGCTATCCCGACGGAGAGAGATTCGAGAGGATGTGGCCCCATGCCCAGCATCTCATAGCCAAGGACATACTGAAACCCCACGGAATTTATTGGCCCACAATGCTGAAGGCAGCGGGCATCCCCCTTTACCGTCATCTGAATGTTCACGGCTACTGGAATGTCGAGGCCTCCAAGATGTCCAAGAGTTTGGGGAATGTCATAAGGCCCTTGGATCTAGTGGAGAAGTACGGGGTGGATTCCTTCCGATACTTTCTTCTGAGGGAGATGGCCTTCGGGCTTGACGCCAGCTTCAGTGAATTGGCCTTGGTCCAGAGACTGAATTCTGATTTGGCAAACGACCTGGGGAATTTCCTCCAGAGGACCATGGTGATGGCGGTTCGATATTTCGGAGGCCGCGTCCCGACCCCTGGACAATATGAAGAGCCCGACATGGAGCTCGTGGAAAAGGCCCGGAGAGTAGTGGAGACCTATAAGAGGGAGATGATGGACCTGGGAGCCCACAGGGCATTGGCAGCCATCTGGGAGCTTTTGGGGGCTGCCAATAGATATGTGGACAGAACCGAGCCCTTCAGGCTCGCCAAGGAACCTTCCAAGAGGGATCGGCTGGGGACCATACTCTATTGTTGCCTGGAGGTGAACAGGCTCG
>JAPWUY010000125.1 GCA_028275295.1 Thermodesulfobacteriota bacterium
GGCCTTACTCATGCCAAGGCATTTCATCACGCGAGATGGGTGGCAAAAGGCCCGTGGCCTAACGGACACATGCCTCGGTCAAGCCCAAGCATTCTTTAACGGGCGTGCGGAGCCCGCCCCTCCGCTGGGTGGCAAGGCCGAGCTAAGGGCCCTTGCGGTAAAAGGCCCGAGATCAGGCGAAGGGAGATTGTCCCGGAGGGACGCACTCTGCGCGTCCGGATTGCAAGGCCTTGCGGCGGAGGGCACGGAAAATGACTCCCAGACTGATTTTCTAGGGGGGATGCCCCCTGTGCATCCCCATCGGGAGTCCGTCAGCCCCTACCCCACCTGGGCCTCCAACTACTCTCCTCATCAGATCTGATCAGCCAGGATTATGGCCTCAGCTATCTCCCTCATGGATTTTCTGGTATTCATGCTTTGTCTCTGAATTCTCCTGTAAGCCTCTTCAGGGCTCAGCCCCTTTTTCATTATGAGGATCTCCTTGGCCCTTTCCACGAGCTTCCTGCTTTCCAGCTCTTCCTGGATGACGCGAGTTTTGACCATGAGCTCGGTGTTCTCTATTGCCACTGCAGCTTGATTGGCAACCGTGATGAGAAGGTTCACTTCCGTTTCGGTGAACTCTCTCCTGGATGAACTGTAGCAATTGAGTACCCCTATCACCCTGTCCTTGACGGACATGGGCACGCTCAGCATGGAGGTCAGCCCCAGCTTTCTCGCCATTTCCTTCTCCTTGTAGAGGGGATGTTCCAGCACATTTGCAATCTGCATGGGTTGCCTGGTTTCAGCCACCTTCCCCACCACTCCCTCCCCCCATTTCAAGGTTCTCTCCTTGAGATAGTCCTTGCTTATGGTCTGAGTGGCCCTGAGTTTGAAGCATCCCTCCTTTTCGTCCAAGAGCCAGAGGGACACTATCTTGGAGTCCATGACCCCCGCGGTCAGGGTGACTATGAGTTTCAGGATGTCATCCAGATACAGATCCGAGGTGATGGCCCTGCTTATCTCGGAAAGCACCTGGATCTGTCTCTCGAAAGGGACTCTCTCTGGCAAACGAATCACCCCCTCTTCTCCCTTTCCGGCACGGAGTCGCGAGATCCTGTGGCCCTGTATAGCTCCTGCCAGTATGCTAGTATCTAAAGAAAATCTCACAAGGAGCCCTCACATGCAAGGGAAAAGGATAAGCTCTGGGGTCCGGGCACTGGACAGACTCCTCGGAGGCCTGAGGGTGGGAGATAATGTGGTCTGGCACATGGATTCAGCAGTGTTTCTGGAGGCCTTCTTGGGTGGCCTTCTCAAGGTCGCGACAAGACGGGGCGAGGGAGCGGTCTTCGTGACCGTCAATTCTCCACCCAAGACCATTTTGGGCAGGCTGAAATCCGTGGTAGATCATCCCAATGTCACAGTGATAGATGGATTCACTTGGGGAAAAGGCGAAGGAGCAGAGCTTTTCACAGACTGTTACGAGGAACTCTACGCCAACTGCAAGTGCCGTGTTGTGCCCGTCCCGGAGCCCGAGAAGGTGGAGGCCTTTCTCCGGGTGCTCAACGAGATCGAGGAGCAAATGCCCCCGGGAACCAGGTACATCTTCGACAGCTTGACAGGCATGGTACACCTCTGGGGGACGGAAGAGCCAGTATTGGGCTTCTTCACGAGACAATGCCCTAGACTCTATGAGCTCCAGACAGTGGCTTACTGGATCTTGGAGAGGGGAGCCCACACCAACAGGTTCAGGGCCGAGATAAATCACATAACCCAGGTAGCCTTGGAGCTAGTTATAAAGGAAGGGAATCCCGTGCTCAAGGTGTTGAAGGCCCAAGGGAGGGAGAGCTCATCCACCCTAAGACCCAAGAACCTGGTGTTTACGGGAAAGGGGGTACAGCTTCTGGATGAGAACGGCAAAGGAGGTCTAGAATTTCTCATTGGACCCAGGCTCAGAAGCATAAGGCAGAGGAGGGGGATATCCCAGGTCGAGCTGGCCAAATCCATAGGGGTATCGCCCAGCACTATCTCCCAGGTGGAGGCGCAGCAGATAATCCTCTCACTCCCTGTTCTTGTCCGAGCCGCCAGGGCCCTAGGCGTGAGTGTGGACGAGCTCGTGGGAGGGGCGATGGCCGAATCTCACTCACCCATCATCGCAAGGGACCAGTACCAGGCGGTCAATTTGGGGAGAGCCATAGAGGGGTTGGTCTCAGTGCTGAAAATAACCCCTCCTACCGCAGGCCCAGGGGGCTTCGAGGCTTATGAAGTGACCATCCAGCCTCAGGCGCGTCTCGGAGGCCATTTCTTCAACCAGAAGGGGGCCGAGCTCGGATACTTGATGGAGGGAGAGCTCCTGGTGGAGTTTCGAGAGAGGAAGTTCTTGATGGAGAGGGGTGACTCCATAAGGCTCCTCGAGGAACTACCCCGAGGCTGGGAGAACCCCAAAGAGACTCCGGCCCGCCTCATCTGGATAATGGGAAAGTGAAAGAGGATCGAGAGGAAGATGAGCCAGATCACCGTCTCTCAAGCAACGGATCTTACGGACCAGGGGCTTCGAGGGGAGCGCGAGGAGTCCAGGGCGCTCAAGGATGAGGTGGACAAGCTCAGGCTCCTCTTTCAGACAGCTGCCCTCATAAACGCGACCATGGATCCCCGGCAGGTCATATCTCTTGTCCTCAAGGAGGCGGTGAGGATCATGGGTGCCACGAGCGGATCCCTCAGAATGGTGGACGAGGAAAATGGCCTCCTGAGGCTCGAAATGGCAATAGGAAAGGGGAGGAATGCTAGAAGGGCCCTGCAACTCAAGCTTGGAGAAGGTATAACAGGGTGGGTGGCCCTTCATGGAGAGCCTCTCCTCGTCCGGGACGTGACCAAGGAGCCCAGGTATCTCCCCATCAGGAAGGGAGTGAAAAGCGAGATGGCAGTCCCCCTCTGTGTGGAAGGGAAGGTCATAGGGGTTCTGAACCTCGACTCCAATCGCCTCAATGCCTTCACTGAGAATGATCTGGAACTGCTCACTGCATTGGCCAACCAGTCTGCCAGAGTCTTTCACAATGCCAGGCTCCACGAGCAGCTTAAGAAAAAGGCCATGGAGCTCAGATCGCTATTTTCAGTGGGGCAAGCGATAGTCTCCTCCCTCAATCTTGACGAGGTCTTGGGCCGCATAACCAGGAAGGTGGTCGAGCTCATGGAGCCAGTGAAACTGTGCTCCCTCATGCTTCTTGACCATGGGAAAGGGGAACTAGTCATCAGGGCAGTTCATGGGGCCAGCGAGCGTTACACGAAAAAGCCGCCCCTCAAGGTCACGGAAAGCCTCCTGGGAAGGGTGGCGAGGGAGAAGACCCCATTGATCGTCCAGGACGTCAGGCGCCATCCAGAGTTCAGGTACTCGAGGCTAGCCCGAAAGGAGGGCCTGGTCTCTCTTCTCTCGGTGCCCATGATTTGCCAAGATAGGGTCATAGGAGTGCTCAATGCTTACACGGGCAAGGAACACAGATTTTCCTCGGAGGAGGTGGAACTACTGGCCACACTCGCTAGCCAATCGGCAATAGCCATAGAGAATGCCAGGCTTTACGAGAGCGTTGTTTCAGCCGAAGAGAGGATCCGCCAAGGCGAGAGGCTGCTTCTCCTCGGGGAGATCGCCGCTGAGGTTGCCCACGAGATCAGAAACCCCCTCACGGTGATAAGGATGCTTGCTCACTCGGTGAAGGAGACCTTCCCACCCGAAGATCCACGGAGCAAGGATTTGCTCATAATAGAGCAAAAGATCGGCCAGATGGCAGGCCTAGTGGAGCAAATCCTGGAGATGGCGAAGCAGAGGAAATTCGAATGGAACCCAGTAGAAGTGCACACCGTTTTCCAGGAGACTCTGGAGCTCCTGAGACACAGATTGACCAAGCAGAGGGTCAAGCTCGTGACCAAGTGGGGCAGGGGTGTCCCTCCTGTCCTGGGAGACAAGGGCCAGCTGGAACAAATGGCCCTGAATCTGCTCCTCAATGCCTGTCAGGCCATGCCCGAGGGAGGCCAGCTCACCATCAGGACGGGAACGAGAAGAAGGAGGCCAGGGGGTAGACTCGTGTGGATCGCTGTGGAGGACACAGGTTGCGGGATCCCGGAAGGGAAAGTTGAGGAGATATTCCAGCCATTTGTCTCCTTCAGATCTGGCGGGATTGGCCTCGGGCTGTCAGTGGTCCACAGGGTCGTCAGACACCACAAGGGGACGATCACTGTGAAGAGCATTCCAACAGGGGGGAGCCGGTTCTTGGTGGAGTTCCCGGCTTGGGAGTCGTGAGATGCCTACCATAATGATAGTGGACGACGAGAAGGACGTTCATTACTCCTTTGAGAGGCTTCTTTCGAGCCAAAACGTGAGGGTCCTGTGCGCCGCAAGCGGTGAAGAGGCCCTGGCAAAGATGGAGAGGGGTTCCATTGACCTTGTCTTGATGGATGTTCGCATGGGGGGCCTGAGCGGCCTCGAGACCCTCCAGAAGATGAAGGAAAGGTATCCCAAAGTGCCTGTCATCATCATGACCGCATACGGCACCACGGACACTGCAATAGAGTCCATGAAATACGGGGCCTTCGACTACGTCCAAAAGCCTTTCGAGATACCCAAGCTGAAGGCCATGATCCAAAACGCCCTGGAAGTTTCGAGGAGGATGAGGGAAGTCGTCCTATTGCCGTCGGCCGGGGGAGGCGAGAAGAGGGGGCAGGCCATAATCGGTAATTCCCAGGCGATGCAGGAGATCTACAAGCGCATAGGGCAAGTAGCGCCAACCGATGCGATGGTCCTCCTCACAGGAGAAAGGGGCACTGGGAAGGAACTGGTAGCCAGAGCCATCTACCACCACAGCAGGAGGTCCAACAAGCCTTATCTGCCCATAAATTGTGCTGCCATTCCCATGGAGTTACTGGAAAGCGAACTCTTCGGTTACGAGAGAGGGGCTTTCACAGGAGCCTATCATCGCAGGATTGGGAAGCTCGAACAGTGTCAGGGAGGGACATTGTTCCTGGATGAAATTGGGGACATGCCATTGGCGACTCAAGCAAAGCTCTTGAGGGTCCTTCAGGACAAGACCTTCGAGAGGTTGGGAGGAGACGAGAGGATCCAGGTGGATGTGAGGTTCATAGTGGCTACCAATAAGGAGCTGGAAAGACTGGTTCAGGAAGGAAGATTCCGGGCGGATCTTTACGATCGCCTCAATGTGGTCAGGATTCACCTCCCTCCCCTCAGGGAAAGGAAGGAGGACATACCCCTTCTCGTGGAATACTTCCTGAGGAGATTTGGGAACAAGGTGAGGGGAATAAGCCGGAGGGCACTGAATCTCCTTATGGAACATGACTGGCCAGGGAACGTGAGAGAGCTCCAAAACGT
This sequence comes from Thermodesulfobacteriota bacterium, assembly GCA_028275295.1. Lineage (GTDB taxonomy): Bacteria > Desulfobacterota > Desulfocorpusculales > Desulfocorpusculum > Desulfocorpusculum > JAPWUY01. The sequence goes on from JAPWUY010000125.1 coordinate 5,351, forward strand.
TATAGAGAGGGCAGTGATCCTAGCGAGAAGTGAAACCTTGGATGAGAGGGACATAGAGCTCTCCTCCAGGGAAAGTCCCCGAGACTCAGAAGCCCAGGCCCGCAAGCTCCAGGATCATATGAGGGCTATCTTCCAGATGGGAAAGACCATGGGAGGGGGGCTCAATCTTCTCCGAGAGATGGAAAGGGAATTCATTCGTCAGGCATTGGAAGAGAGCCGAGGCAACCAGAGCCAGGCTGCAAGGATCCTGGGGATAAACAGGAACACGCTGAGAAACAAGATGAAGGCCTACGGACTGGACAAAAACCCCTGAGAGAGAATTGGAGACCCCCTCTGCCCTCCCGCATATCCGGTAACTGACCAGAAGACGAGCACATTGCTCAAAAGCTGTCACCTGCCGAATCTGTCTTCTCTCTGATCGTGCCTTCCTCTGGCAATAATGGCGAGGTTTCTCCCATCTCCTCGCTTTTGGCACGATCCTGCCATAGAAGGGCTCGAGTGATCATTCTCGAGTGAGGACCCGACGGGATCTTGACTTCATTTCCCAAGGGGATTCTCGAGAGAGTGGCCTCAAGCACAAGAGGATGCCAAAAAGGTCTTCTTTCGGGGAGATGGCCCGCTAGGTGAATGGCCGTGACAGAGCCGGATCAGGGGATTAGGACCTCTTTCTTTTTCTGCCAGAGATTGGATCCTGACCAAGACAGGAACAGGCGATCCTTGGAGATGGAGTTTGGCCCAAGTGTGGTCTTTTATCCCATGCCTTGTGGCGGGAGGGTCGAGACGATCCATCTCTTGAGAGCCTTGGAAGAGGGGGCGGACAGGGTGGTAGTGATCACATGTCC
>JAPWUY010000126.1 GCA_028275295.1 Thermodesulfobacteriota bacterium
GAGCTTCCAGATGCCAAGAGGGCCCGCTTCATCTCCCAATACGGTCTCAGACCCTACGATGCGGAGGTTCTCACCTCATCCAGGGAGCTCGCGGATTATTTCGAGGCTTGTGTGGAGAAATTTCCCGACCCCAAGCAGGTCTCCAACTGGGTGACCGGGGAACTTTTGGCCCTCCTCAACAGGGATGGTAAGAGCCCCAAGGAATGTCCCATAACGCCCGAACACCTGGCACGGATGCTCTCTCTGATGAAGGACGGGCGAATAACGAGGAGGATCGCCCAAGGTCTTTTCGAGGAGATGTACGAGACGGGCCAAAGCCCGGATGAGATAGTGTCTCGCAAAGGCTGGGCAATGGTCTCGGACAGGGAGGAGTTGGTTGGAGTTGTCGAGGAGGTCCTGAGGGAGAATCCCAAAGAGGTGGAGGCTTTCAAGGCTGGGAAAGAGAAGCTCATGGGGTTCTTCATGGGAGAGGTGATGAAAAGGACAAGAGGTCAGGCTGATCCCAAACTGGCTCAGGAGATCCTCAGGGAGAGACTAAAAGGTTGAGAGGGAAGGGGAGCTAGTGGAGGTAGAGATGGTGACAGCCCAGGAGGAATGTCCCTCTGGCTTCAGGACAATAGAGTGGAAGGAAGGGAAGGTGGTGATGCTGGACCAGAGGCTTCTGCCCCAAAGGGAGGTTTACAGGGAGCTTGCCACCGTGGGCCAGGTGGCAGAGGCCATAAAGAAGATGGTCATAAGGGGGGCTCCGGCCATAGGGATTGCGGCTGCCATGGGCCTCGCACTTGTGGCCAGGAACTACAAGGGAAGGTCCATGGAAGGGCTCCTTTTGAGACTCGAGAGGGGGGCGGAGTTGCTTCTTTCCACCAGGCCCACGGCCGTGAATCTGCAATGGGCCATAAGAAGGTGCCTGGATGTGGCGAAAAAGGCCCGACACATGAAGGTAGAGGAGATATCCCAGCTTCTCGTGGAGGAAGCCCAGAGAATCCTCAGGGAAGATGTGGAGGGAAACGTTGCCCTCGGGGATTTCGGAGCGAGTCTCGTTCCAGAGGAAGGGAATATCCTGACCCACTGCAACGCCGGTGCACTGGCAACAGGGGGCTACGGCACAGCCCTGGGAGTGGTGAGGTCAGCTCACAGGCAGGGGAAGAGGGTGAGGGTCCTAGCTTGCGAGACAAGACCATTTCTGCAAGGGGCTAGGCTCACGGCATGGGAAATGAAGAAGGCAGGGATTCCAGTGACAGTCATTGCTGACAATATGGCGGGCCACTTCATGAAGAGGAGGGAAGTGGATCTGGTCATAGTTGGAGCAGACAGGATAGCTAGAAATGGCGATGTAGCCAACAAGATCGGAACGTACACCCTCTCTGTCCTCTGCAAAGAGCATTCGGTCCCCTTCTATGTGGCAGCTCCCCTCTCCACCTTCGATCCCTCTTTGGGCTCAGGAGAGGAAATCCCCATCGAGGAAAGGGATCCCGAGGAGGTATTGAGGGTAGGGAGGATGAGAATTGCCCCAGAGGGGGTATCGGCGAGGTACCCCGCCTTCGATGTCACACCCAATCACCTCGTGTGGGCGATAATCACCGAGAAGGGTATCCTGAGAGCCCCGTTCCAAGAGAGGATTCAAGCTCTCCTCCTCAACCGAAAGGTGTAAGACCAGGATCGTTCATTCCAGATGTGTGATAAAGGCCCAGGACCGAGATCCTTCCCCGGGCTTTCCTCTCGACGCCCCGGGATTATAATGCACCGAGAGACTCGATAAAGGAGAAGAGCCCTTGAAGAGATCCTTGATCAAGGAGTTCCGCAAGATAGTGGGCGAAAAGAGGTGTCTTTGGACCCCTGAAGACCTCTACGCTTATTCCCACGACTGTTATGCTAGGGGAAACCCGGAGCTCGTCCTGATCGTCAAGAGCTCCGAGGAAGTATCCTCGATTCTTCGCATAGCCAATAGGGAGGGGATCCCAGTGACACCGAGGGGGGCTGGCACGAGCCTCTGTGGGGCGACAACCCCCATTCGTGGAGGCATAGTCCTCGCCACCAATCAGATGAACAGGATTCTGGAAGTGAGCCAGGAGGACAGGCTCGCTGTAGTGGAGCCAGGGGTAGTGACCCTGAGACTCCATCAGGCAGTGGAGTCGGTGGGGCTTTTCTATCCTCCGGATCCTGCCTCATCGGCCATGTCCCTCATAGGAGGCAATGTGGCCACAAATGCTGGAGGCCCCAGATGTCTCAAGTATGGAGTGACGAGGGATTATTTGATGGCCCTGGAGGTAGTTCTGGCCGATGGAGAGATCTTGAGGACAGGAAGCCGTGCAGTGAAGGACGTGACTGGTTACGATCTCACACGCCTCATGTGTGGTTCGGAGGGGACCCTTGGGGTCATAACTCGCATAACAGTGAGGCTCATCCCCAAGCCCGAGTGCAAGAAAACGATCCTCACGAGCTTCAGGACAGTGGAAGAGGCAAGCCAAATGGTCTCCATGATAATCGGTGCTGGGATTCTCCCCACTACCCTGGAATTCATGGATCATGCCTACATAAGGACTGTGGAAGATTTGATGCATCTGGGGCTCCCCGTGGAGGCAGGGGCGATGCTTCTCATAGAAGTCGACGGTTTCCGCGAAGCTGTGGAAAGACAGGCAAAGATGATAGAGTCCTTTTGCAGAGAGCGTGGAGCCCTTGGAGTGCAGGTGGGGATGACCCAGGAAGAGAGCGACCAGCTCTGGGCCGGAAGGAGGATGGGCACAGTGGCCCTCATGAGATCAGCCAAATTGATGATCTCCCATGATGCCACTGTTCCAGCTAGCAAGATCCCGGACATGGTCGCCCACACTCACAGGATAGCCCGAGAGGCCGATCTCAAGGTCGTGATCATAGGCCACGCAGGAGATGGCAACATGCACCCAATTTTTCTCCTGGACCCCTCGAGGGAAGGGGAGATGGACCGTTTTCGCAAGGCCTCGGAGGAGCTTTTCCTGTTCACTGTGAGATGCGGTGGTACGCTTTCCGGGGAGCATGGAATAGGTATCGAGAAGAACCCCTTCCTCCATCTCCAGGTGGACGAGGTGGGAGTGAGGACAATGAAGGCAATAAAAGCGGCCCTGGATCCCAAGGGGATACTCAATCCCGGAAAGTTCGTTTGAACTCGAGGGGAAGGATGCTTTGAGGCGGAAAGAGGAGAGAAGATGTTCACGAGGGAAGAGGCACTGGCTGAGGCCATCAAGTGCTCTGGTTGCGGGTTCTGCTTGTCAGTCTGTCCGGTGTACGAGGCAGTGGGAATAGAGACCCTATCCTCTAGGGGGAGGGTGGACACCCTGAGGGGAGTGCTCTTGGGCCAACTCGAGCTGAGCGAAAGGATGATGCAGATTTTGGATACCTGCCTTCTCTGCAGAGCTTGCGAGGAGGTATGCCCCCCTGGGGTCAAGCTACATCGGGTCCTCATGGAAGGAAGGGCCAAAGCCGTGAGACAGAGGGGCCTTCCATGGGCCAAGAGGCTGGCCTTCAGAAGGCTCCTCAAGGACAGACGCTACCTCTCTCGGGCTCTGGGATACTTGAGACCGCTCCTCAAAGAGGATAGAGGGATTCCAGGGAGCAAGATAAGGCACCTTCCCAGTCTCTTCTCAGGGATTGCGGGGGGAAGGGGTCTTCCTCCCATCGCCTCCAGACCTTTGAGGGCAAGGGTTGGGCCTGTGACAGCGCCCGTCGGAAATCCCAGGGGGAGGGTCGGTTTCTTCTCCGGATGCTACATGGAATTCGTGGAAACTGGGATGGGGGATGCGACAGTTGGGGTCCTGTCTCAGGAAGGTTTCGAGGTCTTCTACCCGAGAGAGCAGACATGCTGTGGCGCCCCTGCCCTTTACAGCGGGGATGTGGAGGATGCGCTGGAGATCGCCTTGAAGAACGCAAGGGCCTTCTTGTCCCAGAAACTCGATTCCGTGATCGTAGGTTGTGCCACCTGTTTCGACTGCCTCAAGAAGGGGTACAGCTCCCTTTCATCCTCTCTCCAAGGGGAGGAGAAGGAGATGCTGGAGGAGTTTTCATCCATGGTGGAGGAGTCGAGTTCCTTCCTGGTGAAAAAAGGTCTCTCCAGGAGGAGGCGCCTTTCGAGCCCGAACCTGGTCACCTATCACGATCCCTGTCACCTATCACGAGGAGGAGCAATAGTGAGGGAACCGAGGGAATTGCTGGCCTCCATAGAGGGCTTGGAGCTGAAGGAGATGTCCCAGCCAAGGAGATGTTGCGGGGGCGGAGGATCCTTCGGGCTGGCTCATCCCGAGATCTCCATCGAGATAGGAAGGTGGAAGGTCCAGGACATCCAGGCCACGGGAGCGAAGATAGCGGTGACGAGTTGTCCAGGCTGCATCCTCCAGATCCAGGAAGTGGCAAGAAGGGAAGGTGCGGAGATAAAGGCGGTCCATCTCATGGAGCTCCTCCATGGAGCCCTTTGAGGCCCAAAGTGGAAGAATCACCACCGCGCCCCATAGCCAGGGAAATCCATAGCGGCCTTCTTTGCAAGGGTAGAGGGAGATTCTCCTCCTCCGTTCCAGGCCTCTCCAACAGGTGATCTCTTTTGCTTGCCTGGATCATCCACTCCTGGGCATGATCCAGGCAAGGCTGTTTGGTGGGCTATGGCCTATTTCACCCAACGGGCTTGGGTTTGCACAGATCGTCCTCTTTCACCGCAACTCTTCCACAGTTCTCGCAAAAGTACTTTATCTCTTGAAGCTTGGGCTTGCATATATGGCGTTTTTTCGAAGACTGGGCGCCACAATATTCGCATGTATAAATCTTCCCAGCCTCTGTGGGATCGCAGAGGTGTCCCGCCTCGGGTGAAACCGCCCCGCAGGTCTTACAAGTGTACATTGCCATGGCTTCCCTCCTTCTCTCTTTTTTCCCGGGGCCTTTCCCGCCCCGAGTTGCCTTCAGTCTAACCCAGCAATGGGATGTTTCAAGGCCTGAGGATCTTCGCCATCATCGCCCGAGGGATCCCCACAACCCATCGAGGACCTTGCCCCAGGGGTCTCCCACAAGGGGGCCATGGGGCTATATCCATTGGGTGGGGAGGCGGCCTCCCAGTTGACCGGGATGGATGGCTATGATACAAGCTTGTAAGGGCCGCGGGGCCATGGGCCCCCTTAAGCTTTTCGGTCGGAAAGTTTCCTTACCAGGACCTCTCTCCAAAAGCTCCGGGAGTGTCAGGTGGAGCTCAAAAGGATCATCGAAGGGCTTCTTTTCGCGAGTGGAGAGCCTCTCACCATCTCCAAGATCCATTCTCTCATCGATGGGGCTGACAGATGGGCCATAAAGGAGGCCATAGAGGAGCTGAGGAGGGAATACGAGTCCTCGGGGAGGGCCTTCCGGGTGACCGAGGTGGGTGGGGGGTATCAATTGAGGACCATCCCCGAGCTCGCCCCCTGGATCAGGCGCCTTTCCAAACATGCTCCTCCAAGGCTTTCCCGCGCGTCTCTCGAGACCTTGGCCGTGATCGCTTACAGGCAACCAGTGACCAGGGCAGAGGTGGAGCACATCCGCGGGGTGGACTGTGGAGCAGTGATGAGGGGGCTTGTGGAAAAGGGCCTCGTCAAGATCCTTGGAAGGAAGGATGTCCCGGGGAGGCCCCTCCTCTATGGGACGTCCAAGAGGTTCCTGGAGGTCTTTGGGCTCAAGGATCTGAGCAGTCTTCCTCAACTGTCCGAGGTGGAGGAGTTGGTCTCCTCGCATGTCCGAGAAACAGAGGACCCAGGTCAAGGAGAAGGGGAAAAAGGCCATAGCCATGATGCGCCTCTCTAAGATGTTGGCCAGGGCTGGTGTTGCCTCGAGGAGAGGGGCCGAGGCCTTGATCCTGGAAGGGAGGGTCACGGTCAATGGCCGGAAGGTCTCGGAGCTTTCCACCAAGGTCGAGCCCGGAGTGGACGTCGTGAGGGTGGATGGGAAGGTGGTGCCATGGACCTTCTCGCCCATTTACATCCTTCTCAACAAGCCCAAGGGCGTGGTGACGACCCTCAAAGATCCCCTCGGCAGGCCCACGGTGAGGGATCTTCTGAAGGGCATCCACAGGAGGGTCTTTCCCGTCGGCAGGCTGGACTTCGACACAGAGGGAGCCCTCCTTTTGACCAACGATGGGGAGCTCGCCCATCGGCTAATGCACCCCCGCTATGGGGTCGAGAGGACCTACCAGGCAAAGGTCAAGGG
>JAPWUY010000127.1 GCA_028275295.1 Thermodesulfobacteriota bacterium
GAGAAGATCCGAGGGATCATAGAGAAGATCCTCCTTCAAGGAAAGCCACCCAAGCTCTTGGACTGGTAGAGCGCCGAGGGAAGGGAAGGAGCTCATGGTCCTCCTGCGAAATCGCAAGCCTGGAAGGATCGCAACTCTCGAGGAATACAAGGCCTCGGGTGGTTACAAAGCCCTGGAGAGGGCCCTCAGGGAACTGTCTCCAGGGGATGTGTGTGCCATGGTCCTGGAAAGCGGCCTTCAGGGCAGAGGAGGGGCCGGATTCCCCGCAGGTCGGAAATGGATGGGGATTGCCCCGGATGCCCCTAAGCCCCGGTACCTCATAGCCAATGCCGATGAGATGGAACCCGGGACTTTCAAGGACAGGGTGCTCCTCCACGCTGACCCTCATCAGGTCCTAGAAGGTATGCTCATAGCTGGCTATGCTGTGGGAGCATCCCAGGGGATCATATTCGTCAGACCAGCATATGGAAGAATAGCCGAGATTCTGGAGAGGGAAGTGGAATTGGCTAGGAGGGCTAACCTCGTGGGACCGAACATCCTCTCCAGTGGCTTCTCCATGGATATCAAGGTCCACAGAAGCGGAGGCAGGTACATCTGCGGAGAGGGAACAGCTCAGATAAATGCCATAATGGGACTGAGACCTCATCCCAGAGAGACGCCTCCCAGGACTACGGAGAAGGGACTCTGGTCCTTACCCACATTGCTCCACAATGTGGAGACCCTGGCCTGTGTCCCCCACATAATTGCCAATGGGCCCGAGTGGTTCAAGGGGTTGTCGAGGAGCCCATCGGGCTCCGGGACCAAGCTTTATTGCGTGAGCGGAGCTGTCTCGAGGCCCGGCTGCTACGAGCTTCCCATGGGGACACCTCTCAGGGAGATCATCTACCAACATGGTGGAGGCCTGAGGCAAGGGAGACATCTCAAGGCCTGCCTCCCGGGAGGGGCTTCAACCAGATTCCTTTCTCCAGAGGAGCTGGATGTGGAGATGGATTTCGAGGGATTGCGCCGCATTGGAAACAGACTGGGAACAGGAGCGGTGATTGTCCTAGACGATAGAACCTGTATGGTGAAGGCCACTTTGAACTTGATCCGTTTCTTTTCCAGGGAGTCCTGCGGCTGGTGCACACCGTGCAGGGAGGGGCTGAACTTTGCGAGGGAGCTTCTCGAGAGGTTGGAAGAGGGCTCGGCATCTTTCGACTACCCGGAGATCCTGAGGGAGACAGCCCGGGGACTGTGCAACGCTTACTGCCCATTGGCCCCCGGGGCCGCACAGCCTCTCGAAAGCTTGCTCGATCTTTTCGCAGAAGAGGTCATGGACCATATAAAAAAGGGAGGCTGTCCCATGAAACAACCTGGCCAACAGAGGGGATGAAAACGGCAGATAAGGAAGGATCTTTTTCGCCATGCCCAGGCTCACCATAGATGGACAAGTCATAGAAGTCCCTCCAGGGACCAAGGTCATAGATGCTGCGGAGGCCCTTGGGATCGTGATACCCAGGCTTTGCTACCATCCTGCCCTGGGTCCTGCAGGTGCATGCAGGCTCTGTGCCGTGAGCTTCTTGGATGGGCCCGTCAAAGGTGTGTTGATGAGTTGCTCCATCGAGGCGAGGGACGGGATGGTCGTCTCCACAGAACATCCTGAAGCCGTAAGCTTCAGAAAGCAGGTGATAGAGTGGCTCATGATGAATCATCCCCACGACTGTCCCGTGTGCGATGAGGGGGGCCACTGCCTTCTTCAGGAGGTCACCGTGGCATCGGGTCACTGCCGGAGAAGGTACCCGGGCCCAAAAAGGACGTTTGTGGATCAGGATCTGGGACCTTTTGTGCAGCAAGAGATGAACAGATGTATCCACTGTTGGAGGTGCAGGAGGTTCTATCAGGACTACGCCGGATACAGGGACTTCGGAGCCCTCGGGATAGGATGGAGGACCTATTTCGGAAGGGCCACCTCCGGAGTCCTGGAAAGTCCCTTCTCGGGAAACTTGGTGGATATCTGCCCCACAGGAGCCCTCACGGACAAGCCTTCCCGCTTCATGGCAAGAAGATGGGATGTGGAGAGGGCACCATCCCTTTGCATCCATTGCTCCTTGGGATGCAACGTGACTGTGAGCGCTCATCTAAGGGAGATCGTTCAGGTGGAAGCCAGGTACAACGGAGATGTCAATGGCCACTTCATATGCGATAGGGGAAGATACGGTTTCGACTACGCAAATCATCCCCTGAGACCCCGATCTCCCGCGGTGATGGGAGAGGAGACCTCCTGGTCCAAAGCCATAGCACAAGCAGTGGCTGGTATCGAGGAGGTGACGAGAGCTCATGGTCCAAAGGCCATTGGCGTCGTGAGTTCCGAGAGGGCCTCCTTGGAGGCGATGGTCACTCTGTCTCTTCTTTGCGAGGAAACCGGGTGGGAAGGCCCAGCCTTCTTCCAGGACGAGGAGACCCTAGTGAAAAATAGGCTCCTCGCACAGGTCGCCTTGAGCCATGGGATCGCCGGGCTCAGGGAAGTGGAAAAGGCGGATCTCATCCTCATTGTTGGCACGGACCCCATCTGCGAGGCCCCTCTTCTGGCTCTGGCCATCCGTCAGGCGTGGAGAAGGGGGGCGTGGGTAGGGGCCTTGGATCCGAGACCCATTGAGCTACCCTTGACCTTCGAGCAAAGTGGCCTTTGGGACGAGGAACTGAAGAAGGCCCTGCTGAAAGGCGCTCAAAGGGAAGAAGGGCTCGAAGAGGTTCTTCCGGGCTGGAAAGAGGCCCTGGACCGCTCCAGGGAGATAGTGGTCATCCTGGGCCCAACTGTAGTGGACATATCGTCCCTCAGAAGGTGTGGGGAGTTTGTCTCGAAGTTGGGGAAAAAGGCGAGAATCTTTCCCGTATTCCGAGGGCCCAACTCCCTGGCTGCCTCGGCCTTGAGCAGAGAAAGCACCTTTCGTTCTCTGGCAAGAAAGATCAGGGAGGGGAAGATCAAGGCCCTTCTTCTTGTGGAGGCGGACCCCTTCCACGGCACAAAGATGCGAGGTGAGCTAGAGGCTTCCATTAGATCTCTAGAGCTCACCATTGTCATCGACTACCTTCCATCCGAGGTAGTCAAACGGGCCCACATCCTTATTCCCTCTGCCACGATATACGAGGGGGGAGGCTCATTCATAAATCAAGAAGGAAGGTTGCAACGGGCATCTCCAGTTCACAGGGGCGGCATTCCCTTGAGGAGAAATCTCCAAGGGAATCTCAGGCCCCCGAGGACATTCGCGAAAGGTCCCCCTGGAGAGACCGCCAAATCCTCCTGGCAGGTTCTCCTCGAGCTAGGGGAGAGAATCGGTAAAGGCTTGGGCATCGAGGACAAGGAGGATATTTGGAAGGTCGCGAGAGAGAGGTTTCCCTTCCTTTGGCAGGTGGAGCCAGGGGGGAGAATTTCCTGGGAAGGGGGAGGAGTCCAGGAGGAGGCGATGGAGGAAGAGGAGGATCCTTCCCAATCGTCCCAAGAGATGAGGGTCCTTCTTGTCACCTCAACTTTCGCGGGAGAGGAGCTCTCCCAATATTCGAGCAAGCTGGATCCTGTAAGGAATGAGGCCAGGGCTTTTTTCAACGAGGAGGTGGCATCCCAGAGGGGACTGCGCCGTGGGGATAGAATTTGGATCAGGATGGGAGATGTTCGGGTTCCCTTCTCTGTCAAGACAAGCCCCAAGGTCCCTTCGAAACTCCTCATATTGGATCCCGGCAACGAGGGCCTGTGGAGGGAAGTGAGGGAGGTCTCCAAGACCATTGGATGGACGGAGATCGAGAGAGCGTAGTCGGAGCTCAGGCTCACCCAAGCGGGATTTCTGAAAGGGCGAAATGGAGCTTTTGACATATCTCGCCCTAATGGGGCTCAAATCCATAGCGGTTTTGGGATTCCTCCTCTTCGCTGCCTCTTACCTGGTGCTTGGAGAGAGGAAGCTACTGGCTCGCTTTCAGGTGCGCTACGGTCCCAATAGGGCTGGCCCGTGGGGATTGCTCCAGCCCATTGCGGACATGATAAAGCTTCTTGCCAAGGAAGACATCGTTCCCCAAGGAGCGGACAGAAAGCTTTTTCTTCTGGCCCCAGCCTTGGTTGCCACTACAGCCTTGCTCAGTTTCGGCGCTGTTCCTTGGGGACCAGAGTTGGTCCTGGGAGGGAGGAAGATAGAGGGGGCTGTGGCGGACGTCCAAGTGGGTCTTCTCTACATTTTCGCCATGTCTTCCCTTTCGGTCTATGGGATCGCCCTTGGGGGATGGGCGTCCAACTCCAAGTACAGTCTCCTGGGAGCCGTGAGGGGGGCTGCTCAGATGATAAGTTACGAGATCTCCCTCGGGCTTTCTCTGGCCCCCATAGTCATGCTATCGGGCTCCTTCAGCTTGAGGGAGATAGTGGAGGCACAGGAGAAAGTGCCCTTCGGCTTGATCCAGCCTGTCTCCCTATTTCTTTTTTTGACGAGTGCTCTGGCGGAGATAAAGAGAATCCCCTTCGATCTTCCAGAGGCTGAAAACGAGCTCGTCGCAGGCTACCACACAGAGTATAGTGGGATGCGTTTCGGACTCTTCTTCCTCGGGGAGTACGTGAACATAATTGTTCTGGGCGGGGTTGTGGCCAACATGTTTCTCGGAGGATGGAAGGGACCCCTTCTTCCGCCTCTTCTATGGTTCGTCATCAAGGTCCTCGCAGTGGCCTTTTTCCTCATCTGGGTGCGTGCTACTCTTCCAAGGCTCAGGTACGACCAGCTCATGCACCTTGGGTGGAAGCTTTTGCTTCCCCTCTCTGTCCTGAACGTGATTCTGACAGGTGCGGTCTTGGCAGCTTGGCCTAAAAGCTAGAAGGCCTCTTTGGAGGGGAAATGGGGGAGAAAAGAGAGGGAAGATCGCGAGATGAGGCCGAAAGGAGAGAAGGCGGCCTCCACGTCCTGGGGGCCATATGGGGTGGCTTTGCCACGACTCTGAAGCATCTTTTCAGGCGGCCCATCACTCAACAATACCCAGAAGTCCGTAGGTCTCTGCCCGAGAGAGCTAGGGGACGGATAATCCTGACCAGGGACCCCAAGGGGGATGAGAGGTGTGTGGCCTGCGAGCTGTGTTCGGCAGTCTGCCCAGTAAGTTGCATCTCAATGCAGGCAGCCCAAAGGGAAGATGGGAGAAGATATGCCCTCTGGTTCAGAATAAATTTCGCCAGGTGCATATTTTGCGGTCTCTGCGAAGAGGCTTGCCCGACTTTAGCGATCCAACTGACCCCGGATTTCGAGATGATCAAGGCTGACCCCTTGGATTTGCTATACGAGAAGGAGGACCTCCTGGTGGACCACTGCGGGAAAAACACTTATTACGATTATCAAGAGCACTGTGGCACTGGGGAGAAAGGGATGAGGCCAGGAGAGCTACCTCCCGTGGATCCCAAAACCAATTTGCCGTGAAGTCCTTGCCTGGAGGGAGGCTCTATGGACTTTAGCCCAGATCCAGTTTTGGGTATCGACTTGGGGGCCACGAAGATCGAGATGGTCCTTATGGACCACGACCTCAAGGTGAAAGGCCGAGTGAGAACCGAGACCCCCACCTCTTTGGGCCCTGAGAGGGTGAGGGCGAGGATTCTGGAGAAAGCAAGAGACCTCCTCCGCGAAGCCCAGGCTCCACCGAGGGCAGTGGGTGTTGGAGTGGCGGGCCAGGTGGAAGCTGGAAGTGGGTGCGTCATATTCGGTCCGAACCTGGGGTGGAAGAACGTGCCTTTTGGGGAGTGGTTGAGGGAAGATCTCGGCTCAGAGGTCCTCGTGACAAATGATGTGAGGGCAGCGACATACGGGGAGTGGAAGCTGGGTTCGGGAAAAGGATACGAGAATCTGGTCTGTCTTTTTCTGGGGACTGGGATAGGAGGTGGAATAGTCTCGCAATCCAGACTCCTCACCGGCTTTTCCAATTGCGCGGGAGAGCTAGGCCACATCATAGTGAGGCTGGATGGACCTCCTTGCGATTGTGGGGCGAGAGGTTGTCTCGAGGCCATGGCTGGAGGAAAGGCACTGGCAAGAAAGGCCAAGGCGCTGGTCAATGCATATCCTGCCTCGGGAAGGAGGATCGTGGAGATTGCGGGAGGGGACCCGAATGGGATCACCATGGAAGCCATCGTGGGAGCCTTCAGAGAAGGCAACAGGCTGGCGACCCTC
>JAPWUY010000128.1 GCA_028275295.1 Thermodesulfobacteriota bacterium
AAGTGAAGGGGTAGGCTTCCTTTCCAGACGGGTCTCGGGAAGGTCATGGAGGAGAGGGGGACCTGCCCCCTCCTCCATCGGGGTCTGAGGCGCTCTCATTTATGGGACAAAACCCATCTTCTCTCCTCCCCCAAGCTCCGTCCTGAATATGCTGTGGAGGTGTTCCACTGTCTTGAGGACGAAAGATAGGTTATAGCGCTCCACCTCATATCGCGGTCTCAGGAGGTACTTGGTGAGGTTCACCAAGAAGGCCCCCGTTGCCTCAAGCCTGGAGAGTTTTTCTTTCACCTCGGGCTTCTCAAAGAGCTCGGCAAGCCTTCTGTCTCCTGTCTTGGCCAGGACGAGAGAAGAGTAGAACTGTGGAGCCAGGGGGCCAAATTCCATGATGAAGTCCACTCTCCCCGGTCTTCTGAGAGCCAGATCCACGAGCCTTCTATCGTTGGTTGTGGCAACAAAAAAGAAACCATCCCTGGAGAGGAACCCATCTAGCTCCTGAAGGGCCCTGGATAGCTCCACAGTGCCGTATTTGGCAGGGAGCCTCTCCCTGGATCCCACTATGAGGTCTATATCGTCGATGCATACCATTATGGGTCTGAAGACCTCCGCGAACTCGAACACCTCGCTCAGATGCACACCGCATGCCGCATCTATGAGAAAAACCGTGAGCTCACGGTTTGCCCTCGAGCACTCAGAGATCAGAGCCCTTATGGTCTCGGTTTTCCCGGTTCCTGGTTCTCCCACAAATAGGTATTTTAGTCCTCCATCGCCTCTGGCCACTGCAGAGACGAAATCTTCGAGCTCTTTCTTGTCCTTCATGTAAATCCCATCCAAGGTTACCTCGGGCTCGCGAATGGTTTTGAGGGAAGTCCCATGATGAATCTCCGGGTTTTGAAACCGGATGATCTTCCCGAGATAGCCTGAATTCCTCAAGGCCTCCTTGAGAAGGGCCTCCGCGAAAATAGGGGGCCGAAAGTCCTCAGAGGGGTCACCTGAGAGGATCAGGGCGAAGCACCTCTGCATCCTATCCTGAACATAAACGCAGGAGAGGAGATACCTCTGGCCCTCGAACCTCGCAACCCCAAGTAGAGCCGAGTCAGCAGAGATGATGTTCTCCAGTCTATCGAACCCCCCGAAATTGGGAGGGCCAAAAATCCCCGGCTGGATGAAGGAAAAGAGGTCCTCCAAGACGATCCCCTCGCTTTTTGCCTTACCAAGGTAGAGTTTGAGGAGAAAGGATTTTACCACTTGGAAAATCTCGAAGTTCAGGTACCTCACATAGGAAGCTGAGGAAATGATGGGATCGGCAGGCGAAAGTCCTGGCCTCCTCATGGGACACCTCCATCTTTACTGACTGAAAGTGAAGGCAAGTGCCAAGAAAAGGAGACGATGAGGCGCTTCCGATCAGATCCTATGAGGGGAGAATCCCTTTTCCTCTTGGCCGAGATTCATGGAAGACAACCTTCGTCACTTCAGCGCTCATTAGACCACTGAAGGGGATAGGTGTCAACTGGGCCGGATTATCCGCGACCCCTGGATAATTGCGAGCCACCTCGATGATCCCTTTGGTCAAACCGCTCCACCGCAAGATTCTCGGTTCGGAATTTGGCCTCGGCTCCTGCCAGGGTGTGACCCGCCCGGCTTACTATCCGGGGTTAAGCCCCCAAATTCTTTTTTTGGAGAGCAGGCCAGAGTAGAGGACCCCCACGTCCCGGCTGGCAAAACGCGACTAAAGGGCTTTCTTTGGAACTTATCGTTCAGAATACTATGCTGAGCCCCCCACTTCTAGGGTCGCGAAGATTCCGGACGGCAAAAAAAGAGATATTTTCTTCGCCGATCAGAAGCCCCGCTTTCGGTCGGCTCCAACCCCGATAGTCCTCATTTCGGTGTGCCCCCTGTGGAGGGGCGGGCTCCGCACGCCCGCGGGAAAGACTTGCGTTTGACCGGAGCATCTCCCTATTAGGCCACCGGCCGTTCGTTCGCTCCTCGGTGATCATGCCATACCCAGGGCTTGCGTCCGTCCTAACCACGCGGACGCGCAGAGCGCATCCCTCCGAGAAAATCTCCCCCACGTGATCCCAGGGCTTTCCCCGCAAGGCCCTCCTAGTTCGGGAGGTCCCCCCGCGGAGGGGCGGGCTCCCCGCGCCCGTGAGGAAAGGACGGGCTTGACCGAGGCATGTCTCCATCAGGCCACGGCCACCCGGCCACCCACCTCGGGTAATGAAATGCCTTCGAATGAGTACGGCCTTGCCATCCGGGCGCGGAGACCGCGCCCCTCCGAGAGAACCACCCCTCCACATTATCCCCGGGTTTTCCCCGAAAGGCCTCTCGCCTCGGCTTGCTCCCCGCGGAGGGGCGGGCTCCGCACGCCCGCTAGGAAGGCGTGGGGTTGACCGAGGCATGTGCCCGGTAGGCCACGGGCCTCTGGCGTCGTCATCGGGTGGAAGGAGAACACTTGGGCACTCGGATGGCGGGACCACGCGGGCGCACAGAGTGCACCCCTCCGAGAAAGACCCTCACATCGCAATGCTTCCGGGCTGGCGCGCAAATCCATGTAATTGGCTCCTTGCCCCCCAAGCGGAGGGGCGGGCTCTGCAAGCCCGCTATAGAACGCTTGCACCTGACCGAGACATGTCCCTCTTAAGGTCCCGTCCGCTACGTGTAACCCGAAATTGGCGCAATGCTTTGGAACGTGTCCAGGCGTACCGGGCGGACGTACGGAGTGTATCTCTTTTACAGATCCATGCTTCGCGCATCTCGCGCCATTCCCCGAGGGACCACCTCCCGCTCATTCGCCCAAAGGCTAGGCCTCTTGGCTTCGCGGATTCGAATACCTTTCCAGGAGTGCGATCTTTCTCTCTGACCACTCTGGGCACCGGCTAGAACCTATGGGATGGTTACAAGGCCCTACCCCTCAACCCCTTTACCTACGGGTTGCAGAGGCAAGTCACGGGGTCGTAGAATTCGTACATTCCTGGCCCCAAAAAGGACTTACCTATACCTTGTTGCCAAAGACACAGGGTGTCAGGGAGGCAGAGTGATCGAGATAGACGGGTCGGCTTACTCGGGAAGCGGGACAATAGTGAGATACGCTGCGGCGCTCGCCACTTTGGCTTGCAAGCCCATAAGGGTCACCAATATAAGGGCTAGAAGGCCAAATCCAGGGCTCAGGCCGCAGCACCTCTCCGTTGTCCGGGCTTGTTGCGAGCTCTCAGGGGGTAAGCTCCAGGGGGATACCGTGGGCTCCCGCGACATCCTATTCTGGCCTGGTGAACGGGTAGAGGGCGGAAGATTCAAATGGGACATAGGAACAGGTGGGTCCGCAACCATGATGGCCTTCTCCCTGATTCCCCTAGGGCTTTGCGCGAGAATACCCTTGGAGATGGAGATAACGGGTGGTCTTTTCCAGGACAATGCGCCTAGCGCCCTCCACATGGAGAAGGTCCTGATTCCCTGCCTTCGGAAGATGGGGGCTTCAGTGGAGTTGGAAATCCTGAGGCCAGGCTATGTCCCCAAGGGAGGAGGGAGAATCAGAGTCGTTGTTCATCCTCTGGATGGCCCTTTGCGTCCCTTGGTTCTGGGATCTCAGGGTTCTGTGGAGAAGATACGGGGAGTTGCCCTCGCATCGCACCTCCGGCAAAGAAAGGTCACTCATAGAATAGCCCAAAGGTGCGAGGAGCTTCTCGAGGCCAAAGGGATCAGGCCAGATTTTCAGCTCTGGGACGATGATGCCGCCATTCAACCTGGAGCCTCTGTCCTTCTCTGGGCCGAGACAACTACGGGTTGCCTCCTCGGGGCGGACAGGGCGGGGAGGCCCGGAAGGAGCTCGGAGGAAATGGCCGAGTACGTGGTGAGGACCCTAGTGGAAGACCTGGAAAGCGGAGCTACGGTCGACAGGTACTTGGCCGATCAGCTGGTTCTTTTCGCAGCCCTGGCTCGAGGAAAAAGTTCCTACTTGATCCCGCGAATGACCGACCACCTGGAAACGAACCTTTGGTTGGTGGAGATGATTCTAGGGAGCTCCTGGCGGCTAGAAGGAAAGAGTCTGACCATAGAAGGGGTATCGAGGACATAGGGACAGCGATTCGACCCGACACCGAGGGACAGGTTTCAAAGAAGGCTTGCACCCAAGTGGGTGTAGGATCGAGGGGAGGATCTTCCCTGTGGAAAAAGAAAGGCCTCATTGGTAAGCTCTCTTTGAAGGCCGAGGGATGTCCTCGAGCGATCGATGTCCAAAGGAGGGGTACGAGAGATGGAACTTGCGGGGAAAAAAGTGGCAATACTGGTTGAGAACAAGTACAACGACTTCGAGTTCTGGTATCCTTATTTCCGGATGAAGGAGGCTGGCGCAAGGGTTGCTATCGTGGGGACGGGAGCGAGCTCCTATACAAGTGGAACGGGTCTTTCAGTCCCTCACCCAAGTGTTGCGGCAAGCAGCAAGGAGTTGGTCTCAGTGGATTCAGTGAGTGGAGAGGAGTTCGACTGCGTGATTGTTCCAGGAGGATTTGCACCTGATTACATGAGACGCAATCCAAAGCTCCTGGCATTCGTGAGGGAGATGTTCGAGAAAGGGAAGGTGGTAGCTGCCATTTGCCACGCGGGGTGGGTTCTCATTTCAGCTGGGATCGTAAGGGGGAAAAGGGCGACGTGCTTCTTCGCCATAAAGGATGATCTCGTAAATGCGGGTGCCAACTACGTGGACGAGGAGGTTGTGAGAGACGGAAACTTGATAACATCTCGCTGCCCCGACGATCTCCCGGCCTTTTGCAGGACCATAATAGAAGCCCTCCGCTCTTCCTGAGCGGACCCGGATGAGGCCTGGGCGACTCTCGAATGTGTGGCCAGCTATAGTTCTCGTAGGAGGTCGAAGATGACTTCGCCCCAGGAAGAGAGGGGACATCCTGGAAAGATAAAGCTCATAGTCACGGCCAAGGATCTATTTTCAGCGAAATATACAAAGGCCTCCCTCAAGGAGGCCTTGGATAGGGCTAGGGTCGCACAGACGGGTTTCAAGGGCGTGTTCGCTGTGGAGGTGGAGGGAAGGGTGGAGGAGATTCTGGAGACCATTCAAAGGGAATGTGGGGAGGATATAGGAAGGGTCACACCGGTGATGAAGGAAATCCCCAGTCGTACAGAAGCCCTGAAGGAAGCGGCTGTGGAACTGGCAAGGGAGGCCATTGGCCCAGATGAGACCTTCTGCTTCCGAATCCACAAAAGGGGCTCTCACGGATATTCCGAGGATACCCCGGTCCTCGAGAGGGAGATAGGTGGTGCCATATTCGATGCCCTGGAAAAGAGAGATGGAAAACCTCCCAAGGTAAGGCTAGCATCACCCGATGTCACCGTGATTGCGGAGGTGATGGGGGAGTGGACGGCAGTTGGCGTAATCAAGAAATCCTGGCTCAAGGAGGCCTAGGACAGTTCTGATCTTCCTTTTGAGATGTGGCCCTGATCTGAATGGGAATATCCCAGAGGCCGCCGGTAGGTTCGGGGCTTGAGTCCCCAAGGGCATGGACTCTCGGAGACAATTCATTCTGGCCCGAGGGAAGACTGTGCTCTAACCAGCTTGGGAACTCGCGCATCCTCCTTGACAAGGGCAAGGCCTACAAGTAAAAATTTTTCCACGCAAATTCAACCCCTTGGAAAGAGCGGAATCTTCTCACAAAGCCTGTGAGATGTCCCTTTCCGGGACGAGTGGGGAGGCGGGCCAGTCGCCACGGGCGCGGTTTTACACCTTCTGGAGGTTTCAAGGATGGCGGGAGAAGATTCGAGTGTTGGACTTTCGGGGTCAGGGGAGTTGGAGAGGGCTCTCAGAAAGGCACAGGACAGGATAGAGGAGCTCGAGGCAAGGGCCTCCCTCTACGAGACCCTCATAGACCAGTCCCTTTCGGGCATTTACTTGATCGACAAGGAAGAGCGCTACATCTACGCCAATCCCAGTTATTGCGAGATAGTGGGCAGGCCGTGGGAGGAGCTGTGCGCCGGGGATTCGTTGGCGGTAATTGCGCCCGAGGAGAGGGAGTTCGTGAGGGACAGGCTCAGAAGGCGGCTTGCAGGGGAAAAGGTGCCCTCTGAATACGAGATCTCAATCCTCAGGCCAGATGGGTCGCGGAGGTCGGTATGGGTCAGGGCCGTGAGAGTGA
>JAPWUY010000129.1 GCA_028275295.1 Thermodesulfobacteriota bacterium
ACATTTGCCTCCTCGAGGCATCTTTTCGCCACCGCAGGGGTTATCTCGGGTTCCACCCCTAGGGCCCTGAGGACATGTTCTGTACCCACGTAATCGGATGGCACCAAATTGCCGTGTCTCACAACCCTCACCCCACAGGCTGCTACAACCAGTGCACAGGCCGTCGATACATTGAACGTGGCTGTTCCTCCCTTTCCAGGAAGGGAGGTACGTTCCACGGTCTCTTCATCCACATTTATCTCCTCTCTGTCCATGGCCAGAAAACCATCCCTGAGCTCCGACCAAGGATTGAACAACTTCTTGAGAGCTCTCGTGGCACCGAGAAGCTCCCCTGTGCAGATGCCCTTCATTCGAAGGGCCGTGAGAAAGGCCCCGGTTTTGACTGGGGAAACTCCCCCAGCCAGGATCTGAGCCACGGCCTCAAAGGCTTCGTTTTCATCCAAGTCCTCTCGAGCTATTGCTTTTCTCAGTGCCCTTTCCAACATCTTCTTGCCCTCCATTTCCCTCATTGGTTTATAAAGAGATGAGGCCGTGTGCCCTAAGGCCCACGGCCTCATCCAGAATCCCTCGGCTGTGGGCCCTCGAGGCGCGCCCACAGCCCATCTATCTCTCACCTAGCTAAAAGGCGCACCTCCCCCCTTTCAAGTTGCGCCAGCACCAGTTGACATGACCGAAGGTTACCATGGATCTGCTCTCCCGCTTTTTGGTCCTTCTTAGCACGGGATCCCTTCCCTTGTCAAGAAAAAAATGGTCCATCCAGAATACAATCCTGCCAAAGGGATCCACCCCTCGCCCGCCACGGAAATTTCTCGTGGCTATGGGTGAGTCTGCAAGTCCCCATCTTTGCGCTGAGTCCCGTGTTGACATGGAGGAGTCTCTTTAACTAAACTTCGCTCATTGATGGAGATCAGTGAGGCTTGCTTTTTTCCTGGCATCAGGGCCTGGGTCCTCAGGTATCTTTCCCAGAGCTCGGATTTCGAGCCTTCTCGTGAGGAGGCCACATATGAAAGTAGTTTACAGCCCAGTCTTCACCCAAGTTTACACCTATGACCCAGCTGCAGAAGAGGGTAGGATGGAGGCCATTTATGAGGAGATAAAGGACAGGGCTCAGTTCCTGGATGCCATCCCAGCCACCCCTCAACAGATAGCCTTAGCCCACAGCTCCTCTCACATAGCGAGTGTCGCCTCTAGAGGCCTTTACGACATAGCAGCCCTTGCTGCGGGAGGCGCCATTCAGACAGCGAGGATAGGACTCGAGGAGCCTTGCTTCGGCCTCATAAGGCCTCCGGGGCATCACGCATCGAGCTCCTCTTCTTGGGGCTTTTGCTACTTCAATAACATGGCCATAGCCCTTCTCTCACTGAGGGAGGAGGGACTCATCCGCACAGCCCTTGTTCTGGACATAGACCTCCATTTCGGAGACGGAACCGTGAACATCCTGGGCGACAAGGGATGGGTCAGGATCTTCAATCCTTCATCGAGGGAAAGAAAGGCATATCTCGAAGAAGTCGAGGAGGCACTCGAGGGGGAACGTGTCGACTTGATAGGGGTCTCGGCGGGATTCGACTATCATAGGGATGACTGGGGAGGATTGCTCTTCACGGAAGATTACAAGACCATTGGCCAGATGGTGGCGCAGGCCGCCCGGCGATGGGGAGCTGGCCGTTTCGGAATCCTAGAGGGAGGATACAACCACAGGGTATTGGGTTTGAACGTCGCTGCTTTCCTGGAAGGGCTGGAGGCACAGGATTAAAAGAGAGACAAATGTGTTGGTTGGAAAAATTGATCAAGGAGGGGAAGGCATGGCGGGCTCCATTTTGAGCGGCAAGAGGATCCTGATAGTCGATGACGAACCTGACGTGCTCGAGACGTTGAAGGATGTGATTTCGGACAGTGTTCCGGATTGCATAGTGGAGACCGCCTCCACCTACGAGCACGCGATCCAGATGTTATCGGGATGGACATACGATTTGGTTGTGCTCGACATAATGGGAGTGAATGGATTCGATCTGCTCCAGAGGGCTGTTGACAGGAAGCTGCCCGTTGCCATGCTGACAGCTCACGCCCTCAACCCGGAAGCCCTCAAGAAATCCTTCGAGATGGGGGCCAGGGCCTATCTTCCAAAGGAGATGATGGCTGAGATAGTCCCCTTCCTGGAGGACGTTCTCAAGTACGAGTATCTTCCGGGATGGAGGAGGCTACTGGAGAAATTGGAGGGCTTTTTCACGAGAAAATTCGAGCCGGGTTGGGAAAAGAGAGCGGGAATGGACTGGAAGGAGTGGGACAAAGGCTGAATCTCATGATGGCTCTTTGGAAGATGGAGGCCCTCGGGAAATGGGTCCTTTGAGGGGTATCAAGATAGTGGAGCTTGCGGGAATAGGACCCGGGCCCATGTGCGCCATGCTTCTTTCGGACATGGGAGCCGAGGTTCTGAGGATAACCAGGTTGGGGCCTTCAGGGTTAGGCATACCCATGCCCGTTCAATACGATCTTCTCACCCGAGGTCGCATCCAAGTGCCCGTCGACCTCTCCAAGCCAGAGGGAGTGGAGCTTGTTCTCAGGCTTGTGGAGAAGGCCCATGCCCTGATCGAGGGTTTCAGACCAGGCGTGATGGAGAGACTGGGCCTGGGTCCAGAAGTTTGCCTCACTAGGAACCCCAAGCTGGTCTACGGTCGCATGACTGGATGGGGGCAGGAAGGCCCCCTTTCCCAGGCAGCAGGCCATGACATAAACTACATCGCCCTTTCCGGGGCCCTCCATTGCTTTGGAAGAAAGGACCAGGCGCCAGTTCCGCCCCTCAATCTCGTCGGGGATTTCGGAGGTGGAGCCCTATACCTGGCTTTTGGAATAGTCTGCGGGCTTCTCGAGGCCCAACGCTCGGGTCATGGCCAGGTGGTGGATGCCGCAATGGTAGATGGATCCGCCTCCCTCATGACCATGTTCTACGGACTCAAAGCCATGGGTGCATGGAGCGAGAAAAGGGGCGAGAACATCCTCGATACAGGGGCACCCTTCTACGATGTTTACGAGACAGCAGATGGAAAGTACGTGGCCATAGGGGCCATTGAGCCAAAATTCTACAAGGAACTCCTCGAGAGATTGGGTTTGGATGACTCTCTAGCCCAAAGCCAGTTCGACAGATCCGCCTGGCCACAGGCGAAGGAGAAGCTGAGGGCCATTTTCAAGACAAAGACCAGGGAGGAGTGGTGCGAGCTCCTTGAAGGAACCGACTCCTGTTTCGCTCCTGTATTGTCCATGGAAGAGGCTCCAAACCACCCCCACAATGTTCAAAGGGGGGCTTTCATGGTCATAGAGGGAATTGTCCAACCTGCCCCGGCTCCGCGATTCAGCAGGACGAAGCCCAAGGTCCAGAGACCTCCAACTCCCCCTAGCAGGGAACTCACGCTGGAAGCACTCAAGGGTTGGGGAATAGAGGAAGAAAGAATCGTCGAATTGATGGAAAAAAATGTCCTCGGCCCCTAAAGCCCAGGAGGAGCTTCCCTCCATGGAGGCTCCTTCACGTGCTGGCTGGCATTTTGGCTTCCACCTCTATCCTCTCGAGGATGTATTCCGTGGAGCCCATTCCTAGCTCTTGAGCATAGAGGATCTGGACCATGGGATTCAGCTCTGGATAGCTGAGCTCTCCCAGATTGAAGCCCCTCCTATCCTTTACCAGATCCAGGGTTGCCTTGTCCAAGGCAACGGGATCTTGAGAGGCGAGTATGCCCATATCGGGGACTATCTTCCTTTGGGCCTCACCTAGACAATCGCAATCCTTTGTCATGTCCACGAGGACATTGAAAAAGAAGCACTTCCCCTCCTTCCCCCGAAGTACCCCTAGGGCATGCTCCACCATTCTTCTTTGGAGCTCAGCGCACTCTATACCGAAATCGAAGCTCACAGCATCGAACCTGCAGAGAGCTATGCATTCTCCGCAGCCGATGCACCTCTCGGGGAGGATGAAGGACTTACCGTTTTTCTCCACTATCGCCTGATGAGGACACCACCTCCTGCACTTTCCGCAGTTTTGGCACCTCGCTTCCTGCACCTCTGGCCTTATGGCAGAATGCTGCCTCATCTTCCCAGCTCTGGATGCGAGACCCATACCTAAATTCTTCAAGCAGGCGCCCATTCCAGTCCCAGGGTGGCCTGTGGGATGAGACACAGCGATAAGCGCATCGGCATTGAGAATCTCCCTTGCAACTCCCACCCTTTGATACATTCTCCCTGGGATCTCGACCTCCATCTCGGTCGTGCCCACAAGTCCATCAGCAACTATGAAGGGCGCTCCAACCTTCTCTATGGAAAACCCATGCCCGTGTGCCAGAAGGATGTGCTTTATGGCATTCTCCCTCTGGCCCCTGTAAAGGGTGCAAGTGTCCGTGAGAAATGGAAAGGCCCTGGAGGCCTTCACCCTTTTCACGAGCTCCGATATAAGTTCTGGCTTCACGTAGGTCTTGTTTCCCTTCTCGCCCACGTGCAATTTTATGGCCACAAGATCCCGGCGTGATATGATCCTGGAGACCCCCGCTTCCTCGTACAGCCTCCCCATAGCCCTGGCCTGCTCTCTGGGAGAGGCCCCATCGGGAAGCTCGGCGAAAAACACAATGGATGGCATGGCTCCGTCTCCTCCTGAGGGCTCCTCTTGCGCTCTCGAGACCCTCACCATCCTAGGCCATGGGATCTCATGGTTTCAAGGGGCCTAGGGGTACCCATTTTCAAGGGAGGATCTACCTTGCCCGATTCCCCATTCCCCTTTCCCCTAGGGAGAAAATACAGGCAACTAGGCCCCGTGGGTTTCGAGAGAAAACGCGTGTCACCAAAGCCTTTCCTCGGAACCACAAGGCCTCTCGGGCCCCCCTCGAGCCGGAGTGCGAGCATCCGTCCTGGCTAGTTTGTGCTCCAGCTTGAAGGGCTCATCCTTCGGAAAATAGTCCTTAATGAGTGTGCCTGTGGAAGAGGAAGTGACCGTGGAGATGGCTGTGCTTCTCACCATCGTGTCTGTGGGTATGCTCGTGGATCAGGTTGGCCTTGAGAAGCAAGGCCTCGTCCTCGATTATCTCCTCTGTGTCTCCTACCTTATGGATCCTGTGGTCTTCAGTGAGCACAGCCACCTTTGCATGGAGCTCCATTACAAGACTCAGGTCGTGGGTGGCTATCACTATGGTCTTCCCAACTTCATGGAGGGAAAAGATCAGATCCACCAAGAAGCTCTGGGTCCTCGGGTCAAGCCCATTTGTCGGCTCATCCAGAAGAAGGAGTTCGGGGTTCATGGTGAGGACAGAGGCCACGGCGACCTTCTTCTTCTCTCCTCCAGACAGCATGTAAGTGGGCCTCTGGGCCAGCCCTTCCAGAGAGAGCATCTCCAAGATCTCCTCACTTCTACTTCTGGCTTCCTCGTGGGGAAGACCGAGCTGGAGAGGCCCGAACATGAGTTCCTCCATCACTGTTGGGCAGAAAAGCTGTACATCTGGGTCCTGGAACACATATCCCACCCTTGAACGGAAAAAGTGACGAAAACCAGGGTCCCGAAGGCTAGTCTCGCTCACAGGCCTCTTCCTGAAAAGGACTCTCCCCTTCTTGGGGAAGAGTATCCCCGCCATCACCTGCAACAAGGTGGACTTCCCTGAGCCGTTTGCCCCAACAATGGCCATCTTCACCCCTTCTTGGAGGGTGAGATCCACTTCTTCAAGGGCCTTGAAGCGATCGTAATACTCGTATGAGACCCCCACCAATTCCATTATGGCCTTCTCGGGGCTCACACAATGGATGCTGCCATCACAGCCCATATGGCGAGAACTGCCAGCTTCCATCTATCCCCCTTCTCCATGCTTCCCAAAGGTTCTACTCTGACCCTTCCAGAAAAACCCCTCGCCTCCATGGCCTTATTGGTCTGCTCGCAACGCAACTGCGCCTTACCGAAAAGGAAACCCAATCTCTCCCCAGTCCACCTCCTGGTCTCCGAATTTTTCCCTCCTCTAACTATCCTAGCGAGCCTCGCCCTGTGCATCTGCTCCATGAGGTCCAGGAAGATGAACCCGTACCTGTACGTGAGGAGGATGACGACCACAATGGAGTCCGGCATCTTGAGATGCTTCAGCCCCTTGAGGATGTCGCTCAGAGGGG
>JAPWUY010000130.1 GCA_028275295.1 Thermodesulfobacteriota bacterium
CCATAGAGAGATTGAGAAGGGACACGGTGGAGGGCAGAAACCTCCTTCCAGCCATGATAGAGGCAACGAAGGCTTACGCAACAACAGGGGAGATCATGGGGACAGTGAGAGAGGCCATGGGCTACCCTTACGATCCCATGGAGATACTGGAGAATCCATTCAAATGACAGGCCCTGGGAAGCGAAGTAGGAAGATCAAGGTGATCATCTCCAAGGTGGGCTTGGACGGCCATGACAGGGGGGCCAAGGTCGTGGCCCATCTCTTGAGGGAAGCTGGGATGGAGGTTGTGTACCTGGGCATGTACCAGATGCCAGAGGCAATAGTGCAGGCGGCCTTGGAGGAGAATGCGGATGTCATAGGGGTGAGCTATCTATCTGGGGAGCACCTGGTCTACACGCCAATTCTGGTGGAGGAGATGAGAAAGAAGGGCCTGCACGATGTGCTTCTCATCGCAGGTGGGGTCATACCGCCAGAGGACATCCCCACTTTGAAGGAGATGGGGGTGGATGAGGTGTTCGTTGCCGGAACTTTGAGCCAGAAGATAGTGGAATACATAGAAAGACATGCGAGAAGGCTCGGAGCAGATAGTGCCTCGTCCCAAAGTCTGAGGGAAACAGGAGGTCGATGCCAATGAGGGCCATAGACGTCCATGTCCACCCGAGCACTGCGCCTTTTTCGTACGAGAGGAGATGGGGAAAGGAGGTCGCCGAGTTTCTCCCCAAATATTATCGGATCCAGGAGAGGATAAGAAGCGATGAGGAGATGGCGGAAGAGTTCCGCACTTTGGGAATAAAGGCCCTCCTTGTGGCCTGGGATGCGCAGGCCCAAAGCGGATATGACACTTCTACCCTCAACGATGAGGTAGCGAAGCTCATTCGGAAATTTCCCGATGTGTTCATAGGTGGATGGGCCATGATAGATCCCTGGAAGGGCAAGTGGGCCATAAGGGAGCTCGAGAGGTGCGTGAAGGAGCTCGGCCTTACAGGGTTGAAGTTTCAGCCTCCTGCTCAAGGCTTCTTTCCCAACGACAAGAGGTTCTACCCCCTTTACGAGAAGTGCGTGGAACTGCGTATCCCTGTGAGCTTTCACACGGGCACTACGGGTCTCGGAGCTGGAATGCCCGGAGGACATGGCTACAGGCTCAAATTCGGAAGGCCCATTTATCTAGACGATGTGGCAGCTGATTTTCCCGAGCTCACCATCGTCATGATCCATCCTGCCTGGCCGTGGGTGGATGAGCAGATAGCTATTCTCCTCCACAAGGCCAATGTCTTCGCTGACTTGTCTGGATGGGCCCCCAAATACTTTCCCGAAACCCTGAAGAGGGAAATCAACGGGAGGCTCCAGGACAAGTTCATGTATGGCTCGGACTATCCCGAGATTCCTCCCAAAAGGTGGCTCGAGGAATTCCAGGCTGGGGGTTACAAAGAGGAGGTAGTGGAAAAGGTCCTCTGGAAAAATGCCCAGAGGATCCTCAAGCTGGAGGTCTGACATCCCCCATCGGGCCTAGTCCTCGAAGGGTTCGCGAAACCAAGGCCGGGCAACTCCATGGATCGGCTCAAAGGAAGGATGCGCAGGAGGTAGCGGGGATGGAGTTCTTGACGGAAGAGCAACGCCTGATCCAAGAGACCGTCCGGAGGATATCCAGGGAGAAGATAGCGCCCCATGTTGATGAGGCTTACGAGAAAGGAAAGGCAAGCAGGGAGATCCTCAAGGCCTTGGCGGAAAATGGCCTCTTGATAATCTCCTTGCCGAGGGAGTTTGGAGGCATAGAGGCAAATGCAACAACAAGGGCACTCGTCATAGAGGAGTTGGCCAAGGTGGACGGCTCAACTTCCATGTATGTATTCACCAGCCAGGCCTTGCCTGCATTCCTCTTGGCCTATGGGACACATGAACAGAAGGAGAGGTTTTTTGGATTCCTGAGCTCTGGGGACAAGATATGCCCTTTTTGCCTCACTGAGCCCAACCACGGTTCAGATGCCCGTTCCATAAAGACCACAGCAACCCTCGATGGGGACCATTACAAGCTAAACGGAACCAAGAGCTTCATCTCCTCTGGCACTCTAGCGAGCCTTTACCTGGTGTTTGCTCGCACCAAGGAGGGAATAAGTTCTTTCATAGTGGAGAGGGACACACCTGGTTTCACTAGGGGGGCTCCGGAGAAGAAGTTCGGATTTCGAAGCTCGGAGATGTGCCAGCTATTTTTCGAGGATGCCACAGTTCCCAAGGAAAATCTCCTCGGCCACGAGGGTGCAGGCTGGAGTCAGCTTCAGGATTGCGGAGCTGCACTCAGGGCCTGGGGAGCTGGAGCTCAAGCCCTGGGAATAGCCCAGGGAGCCATGGAATATGCCCTCAAATATGCCAAGGAGAGGGTCCAGTTCGGGGTGCCCATAATCAAGCACCAGGGGCTTCAGTTCATGCTCGCTGACATGGCCATTCAAATAGAGGCGGCCCGCTCTCTGGTTTACAGGACAACGAGGATGTTGGATGCGGGCTACAAGGTCATCCCCATCATGACCTCTGCGGCCAAGTGCTTCGCATCGGATGTGGCCATGAAAGTCACGACGGATGCCGTGCAGGTCTTGGGAGGCTACGGGATAATGGAGGACTATGCTGTCCACAGGATGATGAGGGATGCCAAAGCAACCCAGATATTCGACGGCACAAATCAGATCCAGCGGAGGATAATCGGAAGGAAGCTCATGGAGGGATGAATCTCGCGAAGGAGGGTTTGGAGGAATCTCGGGAAAGGAGGTGGCCATGGAGAGAGGAGTTGTGGGAGTTGTAGGGGTCGGGACCATGGGAAGCGGCATTGCCCAGCTAATTGCCCAGGCCGGCTTCCAGGTAAGAGTGGTCGAAGTGGACCAGACTTCCCTGGAGAGGGGGATGTCGAGGATAAAGGATGGCTTGGAGAGGATTCTTAAGAAAGGCAAAATCCTGAGGGAAGATATGGAGAAAACCCTTTCCCTCATATCCGGCAGGACACAAATCCGGGGGTGGTTGGAGGATTGCTTCCTGATCGTGGAGGCTGTACCGGAGGATGCGGAGCTCAAAAAGACCGTGTTTCGGGAACTCGATTCCGTATGCAGGCCGGATGCGATCCTCGCGAGCAACACATCCACCATCTGGATAACCTCCCTTGCAGGCTCAACCAAGAGGCCCGAGAGGGTTATAGGGACCCATTTCCTCTATCCAGCTCCTGCCATCCCCCTGGTGGAGGTGATCCGGGCGCAGCAGACCTCGGAGGAGACCCTCAATAGGACCCTCGAATTCTTGAGGGCATGTGGGAAGGACGTGGTGGTGGTGAACGATTCTCCCGGGTTTGCCATAAATAGGCTCTTCATCCCTTTCATAAACGAGGCCTTCCTGGCCTTGCAGGAGGGGGTCGCCACAGCCGAGGAGATAGACAAGGCGTGCAAGATAGGCCTCGCTCATCCTTCGGGGCCTCTCACTGCGGCTGATGCCTTTGGATTGGATGTGGTCTTGGCCGTGATGAGGGTGCTCCACAGGGAGCTCGGTGAGAAGTACAGACCTGCCCCCCTTTTGGTCAAACTGGTGGAGGCGGGGAGACTGGGAAGGAAGACAGGACGAGGGGTTTACGATTACAGCCGGCAATGAAAGGAGGTAGCGATGTTGGATTTCACCCTCACGGAGGAGCAGCTTGCAATCCAAAAACTGGCCAGGGACTTCACCAACAAGGAGATCAAGCCCGTTGCCCTTGATTTCGAAAAGGACAAGGAAGGCAAGCTCGCAGAGGAGATATTCAGGAAGGCAGCCCAGGTGGGAATATTGCAGTTGCCCATCCCTGTGGAATACGGGGGTAGCGAGGGCTCCAATGTCGAGTGCGCGATAGTTTTGGAGGAGCTGGCTGTGGGCTGCGGTGGGATCGCGACGGCCATAGGAGCGAGTTGGTTCGGCCAAACACCGATGATGATAGCAGCGACAAAGGCCCAGAGGGATCGCTGGTTCCCCGAGCTAGCCGTGAAGCACGAGGCCAGGCTCGTTTGCATGGCCATGACGGAGCCAGCTGGGGGAACGGACATAGAGAACCCCCACATGCACTCGAGGACCATAAGGACGATCATCAGGGAAGATGGTGACTACTGGGTGGTCAATGGAACGAAGATCTGGCCAAGCAATTCGGGAAACTCCTACTTGTATTCGGTGGTATGCACTGTGGATCCCAAACTGGGGGATGAGGGCTCGTGCCTCCTTGTCGTGCCCGCCGGCTCACCTGGCCTCTCTTTCGGGAACCCCATAGAGAAGATGGGGATGCATGCGGACAGAAACAGCGAGATCATCTTCGAGGACGTCCGAGTGCCCAAAGAAAACCTTTTGGGAAAGGTGGGCGATGGCGCAAGGATCCTTCAGAGGACCCTCATCTACAATAGAGCTGGGGCTGGGGCGATATCCGTCGGCATAGCGAGAGGCGCATTCGAGATCGCATTGAGATGGGCCCGCGAGAGGATAACAGCGGGCATCCCCCTCATTCAACACGAGATAATATCCGCAATGTTCGCTGACATGGCGACGGAGATAGAGGCGGCAAGGCTTCTCTACTTGCGAGCAGCGTGGCTCAATTCCCAAAGGGGAAAGGCTAGCATGAAGTGGTCAACCATGGCCAAGGTTTACGCAAGCGATATGGCGATGAGGGTGACAACCAACTGCGTTCAAGTGATGGGCTCCTATGGGTATTCCAAGGAGTATGGGGTCGAGAAATACATGAGGGATGCCAAGATCATCCAGATCTACATAGGTGCCAACGAGTTCACGAGGCAGGTGATAACGGAGGAGCTGGACTGAGGAGGAGCGGGATTCGATCCAGGGCTCGGGGAGGTCTCCAAACGGGCCGAGGGTCCCATGGGAAAGACAGCCTCGAGCAAGGATGCGAGGCCAGAGAAGAAAAGGGGGGATCGTGGAAGGATACCAATTGAAAGTCGCTCCGGAGCTTTGCACTGGCTGCTTGAGATGTGAGCTTGCTTGCTCGGAGACTTACGAGGGGGTCTTCTCTCCCTCCAAGGCGAGAATCCGAGTACTCGTGGGGAGCTCAACCTGGGAGATTCGCTTCGAGGAGGATTGCACTGGCTGCGGAGCTTGCGCGGACAATTGCCTTTATGGGGCCATAAGCCGCAGTCCTTGATTGCAGGGGAATGGTCAGTCCTGGTTGTGGGATGGGGCAAGGGGCCCAATGGTATGGTATGGCCTCGATGAATGGTCCTGAGGAAAGGAGACAAGATGATGGGCTCGGGGGGCTTTGCTGGAAGGATTCTCTTTGTTGACCTCTCCACTCAAGAGGTTCGCAGGGAACCCCTGGATCAAGGGATGGCTTCCGAGTTCCTGGGGGGTCTGGGGGTGAATTTGCGCCTGGCATGGAGCCTTGTGGAACCAGGCATAGATCCCTTAGGGGAGCGAAACCCGATCATATTGGGCGCAGGACCCTTTGTGGGCACTGACATTCCAGCCTCCTCCAGGGTCTATGGTGTGAGCAAGCTTCCAGCCAATGAAGCGGTGGGATGGTGCGGTGGCGGAGGGATGAGCTTTGGCTGCCAGCTCAAATACGCTGGATTCGACCATCTTGTCATAACTGGCAGGGCACAGAGGCCTTCTCTTCTCAGGATAGCTGACCAGGAGGTCCAGATTATGGAGGCATCGGATCTTTGGGGCAGAGGGGTGAGGGAGACCTGCCAGATCCTGTGGGATAGATTCGGAAGGCCAGGGGGCATAATCTCCATAGGTCAAGGTGGGGAGAATCTCGTGAGGTTCTCCATGGCCTATATAGACGGGTTTTCCACCTTGGGAAGGGGAGGCTTTGGAGCTGTGATGGGCTCCAAGAATTTGAAGGCCATCTTGGTCCAGGGAAGGGGAGAGGTGACGGTATCTGATAAGGAGGCCTACAGGGAGCTCACGGGCAAGCTCCTCGAGAGCATGAGGAGGTACCCCTATCTCAAGGAGTGGCAGGAATTGGGGCTCATGAAATCCATAGAGGCGGCCCCAGTCGATCTTTACAGGAGGAGCAAGAAGAGGCGCGTTGCGTGCGTTTCTTGCCCCCTAGGGGACAAGGACATCTTGGAGATCCCCG
>JAPWUY010000132.1 GCA_028275295.1 Thermodesulfobacteriota bacterium
TGCCTCGGCAATCCTCAGGATCCCGGTTCGAGCAGACCTGGCCATGACAGGGGAGATAACATTGAGGGGGAGGGTGCTCCCGGTAGGAGGCCTCAAGGAGAAGATCCTCGCTGCCCACAGGGGCAACGTACGCACCGTGATAATACCCGCTGACAACCAGAAGGACCTAAAAGAGATTCCGAGCAAGGTGTTGAAGGATCTGGAGATAATCCCCGTGGAACACATGGACGAGGTTTTGATGAAGGCCCTGGTGATAGATGACCCCAAGTCCCTCTTCGCAACGGATGTCCCTGACTCGGAAGTGCCTTTCGGAAGGAGGGTCTCCTTCGTGAATGACGAGTGCCAAAGGATGACCCATTAGCTGGGAGGGTTCTCCTCGTTTTGAAGATCCCAACCTTGGAGAGAGGCGAGGGCACGATAAGAAGGCGCATCAGCTAGAGGGGCCATTTTCCGAGAAGAATATCCTGATGGGCGAGCTGAGGGATGAACGTCCAGGGTGCCAAGAGACCAAAGGGGTGGGATTGGGGAGGGAGGATCGGCTCCGGGGCTCAAATTATTTGAGTTTCCCGCTTGACAAGCTGCGGGAAGCTTGGTACAAGAGAATCGCTCGATGCAACAATACATTAGAGAAAGGGGGGTCGGGGGATGACAAAGAGCGAGCTTATTGGCGCAATGGCTGCCCAGGCAGGGATCTCGAAGGCGGCAGCGGAGAAAGCCCTCAAGGCTTTCACGGAAGGGGTCACCAATGCCTTGAAAAAGGGTGACAAGGTGAGCCTGGTGGGCTTTGGCTCCTTCGAGGTCACCAGTAGGGCTGCCCGTAAAGGGAGGAATCCCAGGACGGGTGCCGAGATCAAGATCAAGGCGACCAAGGTGCCCAAGTTCAGACCAGGGCGGTCCCTCAAGGAGGCGGTGAACTCCTGAGATCTCTCCAAGGCACTCGGTGGAGCTCGGGCGGGTAGCTCAGAGGGGAGAGCGCTGGCCTTACAAGCCAGAGGTCACAGGTTCGATCCCTGTTCCGCCTACCAAGAAGAAGGCTATGAAAGAGTAGCGGGGTCGTAGTTAAGCCAGGTGATAACGCCGGCCTGTCACGCCGGAGGACGCGAGTTCAAATCTCGTCGGCCCCGCCACAAAAGAGAAAGAGGGGGCGAAAGCCCCCTTTTTTCACTGCGCGAAGCCTCCCGTCAGGTTGAGCCCAGGAGCCTTCTCCAGGTCCTTTTCTCGAGAAAGCTTCCCTCGATATCTGATTCCATCTCTCGAAACATGCTCCATGGAACCGAGAAGGTGAAGGAGTCCTGGGGAAGCTTCCCGGAAAGATAGAGCCTTGCGGATATGTCCGTAAGACCCACAACAGCCCTGGGATTTGGCGAATTTGCCTCTCTGTAAGGGAAGATCCCCATCGTCTGACACGCCGCAGCGTAGGGAATGATCACGTTCTCGAAGCCCTTCCTCCTGTAGTTCGCCAAGATCACGAGGGCAGATAGTTGGTGTGGCCTCGCGACGATCACTACGACCTTGGGCTCCTCTTCTCCG
This sequence comes from Thermodesulfobacteriota bacterium, assembly GCA_028275295.1. Classification (GTDB taxonomy): domain Bacteria; phylum Desulfobacterota; class Desulfocorpusculales; order Desulfocorpusculum; family Desulfocorpusculum; genus JAPWUY01. The sequence continues at coordinate 1,531 of JAPWUY010000132.1, forward strand.
AGGTCCACCTTGGAGAGAGGCTTCAATACCACGTACCTCGTCGGCACCTGGAAAAATGGCATCTCCGATAGAAAATCAGCCACCAGTTCAGGAGTCTTTTTGTACCCTTCGCCCTTGAGAAAGTCTTCCAAGAAGTGGGAGCTGACATGGGGGGCTATTTCCCGGGCGACTTTCCTTCCCGTCTCCCAGGTCTCGTTCCCGATGGAGAGAAACCTCTCAAAGCATCCTATTCCGCCGGGGAAACGAGGATATTGATTTCCGAAGCCCAATCCCACCCCACCTCCCCAACACCCGTATGTGTCGGGCGATGCTGCAGCCACCTCCCCTTTTGTGGCAGCAGCCAACAGCCACATCACGCATCCCCATTTGCCTCTGGAAAATCCTCTGGCCCCCTCTGGCTTCTCATCTTTCCACAAGATCGCCACAGGCTCCGACTCCAGGCTCAAGGCCTCCACGAGTTTGCTTTTCATTTTTCGCCCTCCACTCCGTGATCTGGACCTCGGATCATATCCTTCCAGATCGGATTATGCCCCAGAGGAGCCAAATGCCCAGCAGGCTTCCCGCTATGTAGCCAGCTACACCCAAGAGGGGATAGCCCAATACCTTGGGTCCAATGTCCATCTGGAATATCACCGAGGACCCTATGACCAGCGCAGCTATCACTATCGCGAAGCTCAGGCGACTCGTGGCTCTATCCATCTCTCCTATTAGCCGCTCCAGTCCCCTGTGCTCGAAGCGAATGGCCAGCTGATCCCTGCTCATCTTGTAGAGGATTTCCGATAGCTCCGACGGCATCTGCCTCAACATACTGAGAGTCTCTTGGGTCATCTGGCCGAGATCCCTCATTATCCTCCTCGGGTCCATCCTCCTGAGCATTAGCCTTTCCAGGTAAGGCCTCGCGTGCTCTATGACGTTGAACTGTGGGGATAAAAGGGTCCCCAAGCTTTGGCTCATCAATAGGGCCCTTGCCATGAGGAGAAATTCGGGTGGAAAGCGGAGCCTGTGTCTTCTGGCGATGGCCATGAAGTCCTCCGTGAGAGACCTGAGGAAGAGTCTCTCCAGGGGAAGACCGTGGTACCTATCCAGGAAATCCGCCAACTCCAATCTGAGAGCTCTTCTGTCTACCGGGCCTTGGATAACGCCCATCTTTCCCAATGCCGATATCACGGAATCTGCGTCCTTCTTGACTGCTGCTGCAAGAATGGCAGCGAGCTCATCGGCCATATGCTCGTCAACAATCCCCACCATTCCGAAGTCCACAGGCGCTATTACATTTCCCTGGAGGACGAAGAGGTTACCAGGGTGAGGATCGGCGTGGAAAATGCCCCACTCGAATATTTCCTTCAGTATTAGATCAGCGCCATTTTTGGCGATGATTTCCCGGTCAAATCCCCCTGAGTCCAAGGCTTCAATGTCCGAGATCTTGACTCCATCTATGAACTCGTACGTGAGCACCTTGGGGGTGGTGAGCTCCCAAAAGATCCTCGGCACATAGACTGTTGGATCATCCGAAACGTGCTTTTTGAATCGTTCCACATTTCTCGCTTCCACGATAAAGTCCAGCTCCCTTTGGATGTTCCTGGAAAATTCCTCCACAAGCCTCACGGGCTCGTAGTTTTTGCTTTCCGGTATGTGCCTTTCGAGGAGGGTAGCGAGCTCCCTCAGGATTCTCGTGTCCGTGCGGATCACGTGATCAACTCCTGGCCTCTGTACCTTCACGACCACCTCCCTTCCATCCAGAGTTCTGGCCCTGTGGACCTGGGCCAGGGAGGCCGCTGCGAGGGGCTCTTCATCGAAGTGAGAGAAAAGCTCCCCCATGGATTTCTTGAACTCTTTCTCGATTATGGATACGGCCCTCTGGCCGGGAAAGGGATGGACCCTGTCTTGAAGTTTTTCCAGCTCCTTCACCAGTTCGGATGCAAATATATCTGGCCTTGTGGCCATGAGTTGACCAAGTTTTATGAATGTGGGGCCCAGTTCCTCGAAGGCCAACCTGAGCCTTTCCGGCGCCGAAAGTCTTCTAGAGGAATACGCCTCCCGCACAAAGATCCTGCGCCAGATGATCCTGCTTACCCCTAGACGGTCGAGGAGATCGCCGAATCCGTATTTGATAAATACGGTCACTATCTTGCCGTAGCGTTTGAGCTCCTCGTACCTTCTATGGACCCCCAAGATGCTCATTGCCCAGAGATCCTCGCCTCCAGTTCCTCTATCCTCTTTTTGAGCTCCAAGAGTTCCTCTCTCGTGGCAAACCCCATCTGGGAGACTATTCTGTGAACCGTCTCCCGGATCCTCTTGTTGAGCTCTTCTTCCTGTCTCTGGGCCTCCTCCATGAGTCTCCCCATGAACTTGAACTTCTCTTCCTTTGCCATCTCCCCCCTCTCCATAAGCTCGTCGATGGACTCCTTCACCTTCTCCCTTGTGAGGCTGAGAAGACCAAGCATGACGAGGGTCCCTTTCCTCAAGGTATCCATGGTTTACCTCCCCCGGGATGTGAAATCCGAAAAAGCCTCTCAGGGCTAATCCTAGTCCCTAATTCTGGCCAAATCAACGGATCAGGGGACCGCGGATCATCTCTCTAACCCCGTGACCTCTCGCACTCAGCCATCCAACCACCGGGCGGTGGGGCACACTGTGACTCAATGGGAATCCGAGTCTTAAACCGAAGATCAAGCCGTCTTTGGGATGGTAGGGCTTGTCCAATGGATTCATCGATGGACCAGACATTACTCGGGATCTGGTGACAATTAGCTTGCCATTGACCCATTTTTGGGCCATGGCTCATGATGGAGCTATACGGAAAAGGGAAGCTTGGGCTTGGATCCTTGGAAAGGGAATCCCTCTTCATGGTCAAAGGAGAAAGGGAGCTTGCATGCACTTTCGTCCCCAGGTCTCTTCCCAGAAAGAACGTGTTCTCCCTTTCTTTCATCGAGCGACCCAGGGTGATTCAACATGGGGGTGAAGTGAAGAGATCTGCGCTTTCCTGCCTCACCTCTAGCTCGCCACGCCGCGGAGGGGCGGGCTCTGCACGCCCGCAAAGGGGGCACGGGCTTGACCGAGGCATGTTCCCTCTTGGCCACCGGCTCATTGTCAGCCATCCGGTGGGAATGGGATGCCCGGGCTTGCGCCCTGCCCGTATTCGCGGGCGCGGAGACCGCGCCCCTCCGGGAAACCCGCTTTTCGCGTCATTTCCGGGCTCTCGCCTTTAGGCGACCGGCGTTGCGCTTGGCGTTGCCGCGGAGGGGCGGGCTCTGCACGCCCGTAAGGAAGGCATTGGCTTGACCGAGGGGTGTGCCCGGGAGGCCACGGGCCTTTGGCCTCATCATCGGGTGGAAATGAAATGCCTTGGCATCCGTACGGCCGTACCACGCGGGCGCGGAGACCGCGCCCCTCCGAGAAAATCGCCCCTCGCGTTATCTCCGGGTTCCCCCGCAAGGCCACCTCACCTTGGCTAACCCCCCGGAGGGGCGGGCTCCGCACGCCCGCAAGGGAGGCTTTGCCCCTACCGGGAGATCGCCCCGTCAGGCCACCGGCCTATCGCGTGCCCGTCCATGATCATGACATGCCCTGGTTCGCATCGGATCCGTATTTCAGGACCCGCAGAGCGCGTCCCTGTAAGGGAGGAAAAATTGGAGAGGTGCGAAGCTAGGGTCGCTACCCTCGGGAAAGAAAAGTCGATATTCTGGAGTCGTCGAGAAGAAGTCTCGAGAAACTCTCCTCCTCCTTGGGTAGAGAAGTGTTGGAGCTCAGGGGCAGTCTGGAGGCTAAGGAGGGAGAAGTTTCCCTTCTCACCCTCAGGCTCGATGAGGCGGCAAGGGTAAGGAGGGAAGTCGAAATCTGTAACGCCGAGAAGGCCCAAGGGAAAAAGCAGCTGACGAGGCTTCAAAGAGAAAGGTCCGAGATGGACAGAAAAGAAGGGAGAAGCTCAAGAGACTCTGCAAGGCCTTGAGCTCGATTTCAGGAAGAGAGATACAAGTTGTGGGTCATACCGACCCCAAGCCCATAAAAGAACCATTCCTTTCCAAGTTTCTATCCAATTGGGAGCTTTCCACTGGGCGAGCATCCGCCGTAGTGAGGTTCCTGGAATCGGAGTGCGGGGTGGATCCGCGTCCCCTCAGGGCTGCTGGGAGACCATTCCACGAGCCCATAGCTCCTAACGAGGCCGAGGCTCATTGATTTGGTTTGGCCCTCATGTCCCCCAGGAGAGCTCCATTGTCCCTTTTCCCACGGGAACCAGGAGTGAAGACCATCGGGATTGCTCTCTGAGGATCCGGACGCGGATCATTTTATTGGGATTTCTCGCTCCTTGGCTGAGACACTTGCATTCGCTGTGCCACTTTGGGGGCAGATGACGATGAGCTCTGGGCCCCAAAAGGTATTTGGCTTCAGCTTTCCCCCTGACTCCTTCCTTTAGAGGAGGGACCAACTTTGGGGGACAACCTCAGTGAAACAGGGTCTACGAACCATTTCCCCCTCCCAGGGCTTACAGCTGCCTTGTGACCCAACGCCTCGAAAGGTTTTTTCTTAGGAAGGGGAAAAGCTCCTCTC
>JAPWUY010000131.1 GCA_028275295.1 Thermodesulfobacteriota bacterium
GCGGTGTCTCTGGACCTCTAGCTGATGTCTATCGCTTTCGACTGCCTCGAGCTGGGCCCTGGCCCTACTGAGTGTCTTGTCCAAGGCCTGGATGGAGGCTCTCAACGCTGCCATCTCCGCCTCTATGGCCTCTAGCTGTGCCCTGGCCTTCTTGTAGGTCGTGAGGACTTGGTCGAGCTGGCGCTCCGCGATGACCCCTGAGTCGTAGAGGCTCTGAAACCTCTCCTTGTCTTTTTGGGCCGTGCTGAGGTCGGCCATAGCTGCACTCCTGTTCTTCTCCAGCTCCTGGAGTCTGTGGATGAGCTCCCTTCTCTTGTCTCTCGTCTCGGGAGGAACCGTGCTCGCTGCGCTCACTTGGGCCGCTGTTTGCCTGTCCGTGAGGGCCAGAAGGGCTTCTTGAGCCCTTATCTCCGCTTCGACCCTGGCAAGGGAGGCCTCTGCCTTCTCCAGGGCCACTCGATAATCTGTTTTGTCGAGCTCCACCAGAAGTTGCCCCACCTGGACTGGTTGGTCATTCTCCACAAGGACCCTGACCACTGTCCCGGGTATTCTGGAGCTTATCCTTGCGGAATCTGCCATCACATAGGCGTTGTCAGTTGTGACCCTGTCCTTGAGGAAAAGCCACCAGTAAGACACTCCCCCAAGGGCAAAGACCAAAACCATTACCACTACGAGCCAAAATCTCACCTTACCCATGGGGCTATGGGAGAATATGGACCTCACCTCCATGGGGCTCACATCTCGAAGAGAGTCGAGGGCACAATCTCCACCTTGAGATCCTTGATCCCCTCTATGGACCGGACTGCTTCTCGGACCTCTTTGGAGATGGCTTCCTCCATGCTTTCATGAGCCCTTAGCTTGACGAGAACCACACCGTCTTTGCAGGACACCTCGGCATCGGGCCTCGAGGCGGCAACAGCGGCCTTCACTTCTGCTGCCAGTGCCAGGTCCTCCATGGCCTTCTGGGATTCTGGAGTGGTTCTGAATTTTTCCAACTCCAGGGTTCGGCAGATGATCTCCGCTGCATCATCCACGGATAGCTTCCTTATGTGGATCACTAGGTCATAGAGGCTAGGATCCCAGGTGTCTATCCCGTAGAGGTATCGGCTCCATTTTCGCCTCTCCTCATCCAGCTGCTCTATGTACTTGATGGCCTCTTTGCGGTCGACCTTTTCCCTCTCCATGACTATTCGGATCCTCTCTTCCAAATCAGCTATGATGCGCACCTTGAGAACATGGGGTATGCCCCTCACAAAGAAATGTCCAGCCATCCCGTGGTACACCACATTGTCCTTGCGAAAATGGCGAAGGAGGGCTGCCTGGATGTAAGCTATGTATCTTTCCTTTCCGTAGATGAACCGATCCAGAACCGAGGGAGCATTCTGTATTGCCTCTAGAAGCTTGGTCTCGGGCACATTGTACTGTTCCGAGGCCTCCAAAAGCACCTCCCTGGCAATGCACTCGTAACCGAGCCTTTGAGCCACTTTCTCGGCTACCTCCCTGCCGTGGCTATAAGAACCCCTGGATATAGTGACGATGGACATGGATGCACTCCTCCTTTCCCGAGGGATGAAGAGACCTATCTTCCTCTGGAAGCCTATCGCCGAAGCTATGTTATCAGATGGCACTTGGTCACTTCAACAAAGGGGAATTCCCGTCCGCCTGGAAGGATGAGGATCCGAGAGGTGCCCTTGACCTCAGCCTTTCTGGCCTGATAATCTTCCTGCTTGCAGCTCTACCTGCCCGAGGCATCATCGAGGCGGAAGGTCCGTTGGGCAAGAAGCGAGGGGGAAGACCTCCTTTTGGGCTCCGTGGACTCTCTAGCGCAAGAGAGGAGGGAGAAGAAGGGGCCTTTCCACCCGGAAAATAATCTAGGAGGTGTGACCATGAGGGCTAGGTGGATGGGAATTGGGTTCGCGATACTTTCCTCGATTCTTCTCGTGGGGACAGCGAGAGCCCAGGGAAAGCAGATTACCCTGACTTGGACTGCTGGGGGTGTGGGAGGTGGTTGGTATAGCATGGCAGGGGGTTTTGCAGAGGTAATAAGGAGCGCAGAGCCCGACATAGTGATCAAGGTGATACCCGGTGGAGGGACCGTTAACCCAGCATTGGTCAACAAGAAGGAGTGCGAGCTCGGTTGGGGGCTTCCTTTCATGAACGCTGCTGCCTTCAATGGCGAGGAGCCATTCAAGGAAAAGCTCACTAACTTGAGGGCAATAGCTGGGGGAATGAGCATGAACTACTTTCACTTCTACATCGCGGCGGACTCGCCCCTCCAGAGCATGGACGAGATCTTCGGGGAGAAGAAGCCCATCCGCCTGGCCCTTTCCCCAGCTGGCACTTCCGAGGAATGGGTGTTCCAGAAGGTTCTAGAGCACTACAAGACCTCTTACAAGGAATTGGAGAAGGCAGGCTTCACCTTCTTCCACGGAAACTACGCTCAGCAGGCAAGTCAGTTCAAGGATCAGAATGTGGACGCGGTGTTCACCTTCCTCGCTCTCCCAGGTGCATCGGTCACCGAGGCCTCGGTTGGAAGGAAGATGAGGCTCCTTCCTTTTCCCAAGCCCCTTCTCGAGAGCTTGGCCAAGTATGGCATCACCGAAGGAAAGATCCCCCGTGGCACGTATCCCAAGGCCGCCAATGGGGATCAGGAAGTTGTCACCGCAACAGCGGGGAGCGTGATCACGACCCACAAGGACATCCCGGATGATGTGGTGTACAGGATCACAAGGGCGATCCACGAGAATCTGGACAAGGTGAGGAGGATTCACGGAAGCTTGGAAACCTACAAGTTAGAGGATGGCCCCACTGGAACTGGTATTCCCCTCCACCCCGCAGCGGAGAAATATTTCAAGGAAAAAGGCGTGTTGAAGTGAGGGTCTCCTCGAGATCCCTTTGAAGAAGCGCCCGGCCCGCAAAAGGGGCGTGATGGAGCGGGCCGGGTCTTTTAATTGGCTCGGAAGAACATGTCCAAAAGGTCTCTCGGTCTCTTTCCATGATCAGAGAACTCAAAGGCTGGTGGAAAGTTCCGGTTTTGGTCCTGGGGATCGTCGCCGCCCTGTTCCACTTCTACACATCCGGGTTCGGGACCCCAGGGCCTAGAACCATGCGGGGCCTCCACCTTTTCATGCTGCTACCCCTGGTTTACCTGCTTTTCCCGGCGAGGAGAGGATCCCCCAAGGAGAGGCCTAGTCTCCCCGATCTGGTTGGAGCTGGGATATGCATGGTCTCGGCTGGTTTCATAGTCCTGGAGGCGGACAGGCTCGACAGACGGTTTCTCGGGTTCCACGAGGTGATGCCCATAGAGGTTGCCCTGGGGGGCTTGCTGGCCCTTGCCGTGATAGAGGCTTGCAGAAGGGCCCTTTCCAAATGGATGGCCCTCACCATATCCGTGTGTATAGGTTATCTGATGACCTGTCAATTCTGGCCGGGAATGTTTCACTTCAAGGGCTTCACCCTGGACAGGGCGGTCGAGATCCTCTACATGTCAGCAGACGATGGCATGTTCGGTTTTCTCACGGGCATATCCGCAGACATCCTATTCATCTACATCCTCTTTGCCACGATCATGACAGCAGCGGGGGTCGGGGACTTCCTCGTGGATTTTGCCGTGTGGATAGCGGGGTGGGCGAGGGGTGGAGCAGCGAAGATAGCTGTCTTGGCAAGCGCCCTTTACGGGAGCGTGAGCGGAAGCACCGTGGCCAATGTGTACGCTACAGGAAGCTTCACCATTCCCCTGATGAAGCGCCACGGTTACACACCAAAGCAAGCTGCAGCAATAGAGGCCATCTCGGGCACAGGGGGCCAAATAATGCCTCCCATAATGGGGGCTGGGGTCTTCATAATGTCGGAGATGACCGGTGTTCCCTACTTCAAGATCATCCAGATGGCCGTGCTCCCAGCCATACTGTACTACCTGGGAGTCTTCTCCATGGTGCATCTTCTGGCCCTCAAGAATAAGTTGGAGCCACTCCCCAGGGAAGAAAGGCCAGCTGCCAGGGCCATGCTCCGTCACCTGTATTTCTTCACGCCCTTTGCTGCCATATTGCTTCTCATGGCCCATGGGTACTCGCCCGCCAAGGCTGCCTTCCATACAGTGTGGTTCACTCTCCTCCTGAGTTTCCTGGACAGGAAGACTTGGATAACACCGAGGAAGCTCGTGGATGCCCTGGTGCGCGCTTCGGTGAATGCTGGTCTCATAGCAGCAGCGCTCGCTGGCTCAGGGATGATAGTGGGGATACTGACGAGGACAGGGGTGGCCCTCTCTTTTGGAAGCCTCATCATGAGCGCCTCCCAAGGCAACCTCTTCCTCTGCATGGTACTGATATTCCTCGTTGTGAGTGTCCTGGGAACGGGAATCCCCACCACAGCGGCTTACATAATAGCAGTGACAGTAGGCGCTCAGGCCCTGGGCAACCTGGGTGTGGCCATCCTCGTCGCGCATCTCTTCGTGTTCTATTACGCTGTGTTGTCGGATCTCACGCCCCCAGATGCCGTCACAGCATTTGCTGCCGCCAATCTGGCTGGATCTGACATGATGGCAACGGGAATAGAGGCCTTCAAACTGGGTTTCGCTGGCTTTCTCGTGCCCTTCGTGTTCGTGTACCAGCCGGCTCTCCTCCTCGCGGGAGACATAGAGGAAATCCTCAAGAGCTTCTTTCTCGCTGCATGTGGAGTCATATGCCTGGCAGGGGCCACAATAGGTCACATGGCCTCCTCCCTGAGATGGCTCGAGAGAATGTTTCTTGTGGGAGCAGCCTTTCTCCTCGTTTTCCCGAGTAGGGGGCTGGAGATCCTCGGGCTGGCCGTGGGATTGGCCATAGGACTTGTGTCCTGGAGAAGGGGGAAGCGGGCCTCCGAGGCCCAAGAGCAGATTCCCCCTGGGAGGGGATGAAGAAATGGTCGATGTGCCTTCCAAGGCCGATGTGGTGATAGTTGGAGGCGGCATCATCGGGGTCAGTGTCGCCTATTTTCTCGGCCGAAAAGGGGTCCAGGAGGTTGTGCTCCTGGAAAGGGGGATGTTGGGGCAAGGCTCAACTGGCAAGTGTGCGGGGGGGATAAGGACCCAGTTTTCCACTCCCATAAATGTCCAGTTCTCCCTCGTGAGCCTCCAAGTATTCGAGAGGTTTGAGGAGCTTTTCGGAGTGGATCCGGAATTCCACAGGGTGGGTTACTTGTTCTTGGCATCCGAGGAGTCCCACTGGAGCCAGCTTCTCGAGAACGAGAGACTCCTTCGCTCAATGGGTGTGGGCCCAGAGATCCTCTCTCCCGAGGAGATGAGCCGAAGGTGGCCCTTTCTCGTCACAGAGGACCTGCTCGGCGGCTCTTACTCCCCGAGAGATGGCTATGCGGGTCCATACGAGGTCCTTCAGGGATTTGCAAGGGCCGCGAGGAAGCTCGGGGTAAAGGTCTTGGAAGGTGTTGAGGTCACGGGTTTGAGGACCTCCCAAGGGAGAGTGCAGGGGGTCGAGCTCGGAGATGGCCGCTCCATATCTTGCAGATGGGTGGTCAATGCAGCTGGGCCGCAGGCATCCCAGGTCGCTGCCATGGCGGGCTTGGAACTCCCAGTCAAGCCTTACAGGAGGCAACTCTTCTTCACCGATATCTTCCACCACCTGCCGGATGAGATTCCCCTCACCATAGACCTCGCATCTGGCTGGTACATGAGGAGAGAAGGGAAGGGGCTGCTCCTCTCTGGTCCCCAGGATAGCGAGAGCTCCTTCAACGAGAATGTGGACTTCGATTCCGCAGAGTGGACTGCTGAGAGGTCCTTGAAGAGGTGCCCGATCCTCGAGAAGGCGAGGATCGTCAGGGGATGGGCAGGGCTCTATGAGGTCTCTCCGGACCATCATGCGATAATAGGGGAGTTCCCGGAGTTGAGAGGCTTTCTGTGTGTCAATGGATTTAGCGGACATGGCTTTCAACATAGCCCAGCTGCGGGAATCGTGGCAGCTGAGCTCATAGTGGACGGTAAAGCGACCACCATAGATGTGACCCCTCTGGCACCGACCCGCTTCAGGGAAGGAAGACTCATTCACGAGCCCCTCACAGCGATAAGGGACTGAGATAGCCCCTCCA
>JAPWUY010000133.1 GCA_028275295.1 Thermodesulfobacteriota bacterium
AAGGAGTGGCTCGAGGAACATATCTTTCCAGCCGAGGCGAAGGCAGTGAACGAGGAGTTCGTGTACTGGGGAACCCTCCTCTCCTGCTGCGAGATGATTCTCTCTGGCACAACGACATTCGCTGATGGCTATTTTTACGAGGACATGGTGTTGGAAGGAGCCCTTCTCTCCGGCATGAGGGCCACAGTGGCCCAGGGGGTGGTGGACTTTCCAGCCCCTGGCTGCCCAGACCCATCCTTGAACATAGAGAATGCCATAGCATTCATAAATCGTTCCAGGGGGGAGGACTCGGTTCGGCCTGGGATCTTCTGCCATAGCGCGTACACTTGCTCTCCCGAGACCATCCAGAAGGCGAAAGAGGTCTGCCGTGTCCATGGAGTCCCTTTTTTCATCCATGTCTCGGAAACCCTCTGGGAAGTTCAGGAGATAAAGGCCAGATACGGACTCAGACCCATTGAGCATCTCATGGGGCTGGGAGTTCTGGACAGGGGGACTATACTGGTCCATGGAGTCTGGCTAGAGCCCGAGGAGATGGAGATGATTGCGCAGTCGGGGGCAGCAGTCGTCACATGTACGGAGAGCAACATGAAGCTAGGAGCAGGCATAGCGCCTTTGCCAGAGCTCTTGAGGAGGGGAGTGAGGGTGGGAATCGGAACTGATGGGCCTGCATCCAACAACGACCTGGATCTTTTCGGCGAGATGGACCTCACAGCCAAGATCCACAAGGTCGCTTCCTCGGATCCAACAGCCGTGGACGCCTCCATTGTGCTTCACATGGCAACGAGGGGTGGAGCGACTATCTTGGGATTCCATGACGTCGGGCTCCTCGAACCAGGCTTCCAAGCGGACCTGATACTGGTAGACACCCAGAAGCCCCACATGCAGCCCTTGTACCATCCTGTCTCCCAGTTGGTCTACGCGGCGAAGGGCTCGGATGTGAGGAGCGTTTGGATCAAGGGAAGGCAGATAATGGAAGAGCGCCAAATTCTCACAATGGAGGTGGAGGAGGTGATAAGGAAGGCAAGGGAGCTCGCCAAAGGGCTCTCAGGGGCTCGGACCTGATCCGTACTGTCCTGCCAGGCGCACTTCCTTGGGGGGCTCAGGACCCTAGATCGTGATCCCACTTCTCTATATCGCATCTCGAAATGGAAGCAAATCTGAGACCGACCACCAAGGCGCTTTCGCCCATTGCCCGTTTTCCCACGCACTTCATGGATATGGCCTCAACTGTCCATTCATGGTGAACAGTGGGGCACCGAGAGGGTTTTTGGCCATACCACCTGTTTTTCAAGTCTGACCGTATTGGGCCTTGACCTTTTCTCGATCAACAGCTCCGTCCTGGGTCTTGGGCAGAGACTCCACAAAGACCACATACTTTGGCTTCTTGTAGCGGGCTATTCGGGATGCGACGAACTCTATCAGTTCCTGCGGCTCGAGGGAGCTGCCGGATCTTCTCGTGCACACGGCCTTTATAGCCTCTCCCCATTGGGGATCTGGGACTCCGAAGACACATGCCTCCAATACATCTGGGTGCTCCAGGAGGGCCTTCTCCACCTCCGCTGGATACACGTTCTCGCCCCCCGGTTTTATGAGCTCCTTTTCCGCCTTCCTCTTCACATACCAGAGGTATCCGTCCTCGTCCAACTTCCCTATATCCCCTGTATGATGCCATCCCTCCCTGAATGTGTAGTCGGTCTCTCTGGGCATGTTCCAATAACCGAGGAAGACCAGGGGGCCCCTTACCACGATCTCCCCGGGAGTCCCTGGAGGCACCTCCCTGTCGTAATCGTCGACGATCTTCACCTTTGCCAATGGGCCCTCTTTGCCAGCAGAGCCAGGTCTCTCATCCAATGGACATATGGTGCAGAAGCCAGTAGTCTCTGTCTGGCCAAAACCAACAAAGAATTTGGCACCGGTTGCTTCCTGGCATCTTCTCATGGTATCTGGATGATCCAATCCACCCACTGCCTTCAGGCTAGTTATGTCCTTGCCCGATGAGGCGGCCTCGTCCAGGATGCTAGCCAACATGGGAGGGAATGTCTCGAGATGAGTGACCTTCTCCCTCTCTATGAGCTCTACAGCTTCTCTGGCATCGAACTTCCTCATGACCACGTTGATCCCGCCTGCATGCATGGCGTGCATGGCCATTCCCAAGCCCGCTATGTGGAAAAGGGGAAGCACAGCCAAATGCACGGCCTCCTCCTGGATCCCCATGACTGCCATGGATTGAACGTTGGCAGCTATTATGTTGCCGTGGCTCAAGACTGCCCCCCTTGGCCTCCCTTCAACTGCCGCTGTATGGATGATGACGAAAGGATCCGAGGCATGGACCTGCGCCTCCTCCCCGACCTTCTCATGGACCTTCAAACTCGAAAGGGGCTCGAACCCCTTTCCCCCCTCCCCTATGGAGAATCTGGCTTGAATGAAAGGGTTGGAATCAGCCAAGGTAGAGAGGATCTCCAAATATTCGCTGCTTCCCACAAGGGCCTTGGGAGTGCAATCCTTCAGGATCACATCCATCTCTTCAGGCTTGAGCCTCCAGTTGATGGGCAGCATGATGGCTCCTATTTTGGCAGCCGCTCCATAGAGAACGAGAAACTCGTGACAGTTCATGGAAACGACAGCTATCCTGTCTCCCTTGACAATTCCCATCTGTGCGAGCCCAGCTGCTAGCCTGTCCACTTGATCTGCAAATTCGCCGAAGGTCATCCTCAAACTCCCACAGATGAATCCAACCTTGTTCTTTCTCAAAAGAGCGTTCTTCCTCACGATGTCGTAGACGGTGAGATCGTAGAGTCCCATGGCTCTCCTCCCGGACTTTAGGATGCCTTCTAGGCCTTGCATTTAAGACAATAGGCCATCGCATGTCAAGAATTTTCCTCGGTCTCCTCCATGTGGCTAGGCCATCCCCCATCACTTCTTTCCGGGCCCATTCTCTCCTTATCTGTAAGCGGTCCGCGGAGATCCACTTGTCCTCACTGGGGTATGAACTCCTCGGATCTCGCCTCTTCTAGACTGATGGCCTCTGTGGGACACTTCACCATGCAGACCCCGCAGCCCATGCATTTTTCGGGGTCGACCTTCGCCACCTCTTCATCGGTCAACTTGATGGCATCGAAGAAACACCTCTCCGCGCACGTCCCACATCCCGAGCAGAGGGACTGGTCCACCCTTGCCACGAACCTGCTCGGCAAGATAAAACGCTTGACCCCAGCCTTGAGAGGAGGCCAATTCATGCAACAACACTTGCAACAGTTACATATGACGTGATCGACTTCCTTTCTATTGTCCACCACGTGGACGAGGCCTTCCTCCTCACAACGTCTCAAGATCTCCAGTGCCTCTTCCTTGGATATGGGCCTGCCAGTTCCCCTCTCCACAGCATACTCCGCAGCCCTGTTCACCTGGATACAGACTTCGAGGGGTTTGTCGCACCTCCTAGCTATGGCTCTGCATGTGCACCTCGTCACAGCCAGGTTCCGAGCCCCATGGACAACACTTCTCACGTCGTCGAAGGCTAAGATCCTGCTCCCACCTTGGAAACTAACATTTACAGGAATGACCCTAATGGGCGCCTGTGGGAGGAAGGCCTCTACCTTCTTGGCATAGTTTGGCCACTCCGTATCAGTGTAAAGGCGCCAGAGATCCAAGAGCTCTCTCGGCGCATCCTCGGCCACAGCCGTGGCATCGTGAAGCTGGGGTACATGCCTCACCCTATAGTAGCGCCTCACCCCTGCCTTTTCCGAATAGAAGAGAAGACCTTTCTGGAATAGGCTTCCGGTCAACTCCAGGACCTTCTCTCTCGCAAAACCGCTCTTTTGGGCCAACTGCTCAACTGTCGCTGGGGGCGAGGCTGCAAGGAGCAGTTTGGCCTCATCCTCGGTTGCCAAAAGCTCGAAAATCTTGGCTATAATCTCCGATTCCCCAGCACCGATGGATGCTGCAAGCTCCTTATATGGATCGAGCTCACTCATCTCCTCTCCTCCTCCACTGTCTTCCTCCCTTCTCCGTGGAACTTCCTCTGGGGGAATCCTACCAATTCTCCCGCGCACTTTCCACTCCCCTTTTCCGTGCAGATGGCACCTTAGATCCCCCCCTCGGACAAGCAAGGCTTTTTCGACCCCGGCCAATATGTTTGCTTGATTGGCTTCCAGGGCATATCCTTTTTGCAGAAAACATTCATCTCCTGGAGGGATCAGATGAAGGATGGAAGAGGAGAAATCCTCCTTGTAGCCCTTGGAGGCAATGCCCTCATAAGGAAAGGGCAAGTGGGGACTATAGAGGAGCAGTTCCAGAATCTCAAGATCCCACTGGCACAAATAGCTAGGCTTTCGGACAATTATCGCATCATAATAACCCACGGAAACGGTCCACAAGTGGGAAATCTCCTTTTACAGCAGGAGTGCTGCAAGGAAGTCCCGAGACTGCCCCTCGAGATCCTGGTCGCTCAGACCCAGGGCCAGATCGGTTACATGATAGAATCGACCCTGGATACCGAGTTGATGAAGTTGGGTAAAGACGAGAAGAAGCTCTTCGTGAGCTTGATAAGCTATGTGGTTGTGGATCCCAACGATCCATCATTTCGCAATCCAACAAAACCCATAGGCCCAGTTTATCCCCCGGAGATGGCGCCCTTCCCTTTCCCGGTTGTGAAAACCAGAGGGGGATACAGGAGGGTGGTAGCCTCCCCAAGGCCCATCACCATAGTGGAGAAAAGGGAGATCAAGAAGCTAGTGGAGATGGGCTTCATCGTGATCTGCTGCGGAGGTGGGGGAATACCCGTTGTGCGCGAGGGAAGGGGGTTTTGTGGGGTGGATGCGGTGATAGACAAGGATCTGGCTAGTGCCAGACTCGGGATGGAGGTGGGAGTTGAGATCTTTCTCATAGCGACGGATGTACCAGGGGTGGCGCTCCATTTTGGTACACCGAGGGAGGAGTTCCTCAAAGTCATCAAAGTCTCGGAGGCCATGAGCTTGTTAGCCCAAGGGCACTTCGAGTCTGGCTCCATGGCCCCCAAGGTGGAAGCGTGTCTCGAGTTCCTCAGTTGGGGAGGAAAGAGAGCGATAATTTGCTCCGTGGAGGAAATAGAATCCGCCCTGGAAGGAAAGGCTGGAACGGAATTCCTGAGGGATGGATAGACGAAGAATTTCTTTTAAGGTCGGGTCATCAGCCTTCTGGACCAGAATTTCCCGTAAAAAGATGAGGGACCGGAGAGGGGGGGAGTAGGGGTGCGTGAGAACTCAAATGAATCCACGGGCACTCCCAGTGGATACTTGCGAGAGGAAACCCTCCAGGGTGGATACCAGGATATCCAAGGCAATTGGGGCTCCATACGAGCTGAGCCGAATCCGTGATTGGGAGGCAGATGGGAGGGGAAGGAGATGGCCAAAAAAAGTGCGGGGATTCTTCTCTACAGGATCCGATCCGGGGATGTTGAGGTTCTTCTGGTTCATCCAGGTGGGCCATTCTGGAGAGGAAAGGATTGGGGCTCGTGGTCAATACCAAAAGGAGAGGTTGCTCCTGGAGAAGACCCCCTGGAAGCTGCCTTGAGAGAATTCAAGGAGGAGACAGGCCACTGCCCTACTCGCGAGGCCATGCCACTTTCGCCCATCAAGCAGAAAAGCGGCAAATTGGTCATGGCCTGGGCTATAGAGGAGGACTGGGATCCCTCACAGTTGAGGAGCAACACGTTCTCCATGGAATGGCCTCCTGGGTCTGGGAAGAAGAATGAATTTCCTGAGGTGGACGAGGCCAGGTGGTTCCCCGTGGAGGAAGCCATGTCCCGAATAATCCCGGCCCAGAAGGACCTCCTGAAGGAGCTCCTTCTCAAGGTGAAGGGGAATCCCGGTTCATGAGGCGTTCTGTGTCTTCTAGTCTTGGCTGCGAGGGTTGGCCAGCCGAAAGGCTGTGACGAATTTCCTCACTTGCTGCCTCACGAGAAGCCGGATCTGGTCTAGGCTGTAATCTATTCCAACACCTCCATGGGACCATGTTATTGCCGGGCTCTTTATCCTGGGGTCCCTCTCGAGCATCACCTGCTGGTTCAACTCCACCCTTATGTAGA